>JAAKFL010000038.1 GCA_011065065.1 Chlamydiota bacterium
GATAAAAAAACCGCCGTCGCCTGCGACACATTCAGCGAATCAATCTGCCCATGCATAGGAATATAAACCTTAAAGTCAGCCCTCTTGCTAATCAAGGGTTGAACCCCCTTCCCTTCTGACCCCAAAATCAATAAGGTATGAGACGGGAATTCAAAATCATAAAGACTTTCGGCACCTTCTCCCACTTCCGCTGTCACTGCGTAATACCCCTTATCCTGAAACCGCTTTACGGTCTCTGCAAGGTTGGAAACTTTCATCGTATCCACCAGTTCCGTAGCTCCCACACTCACTTTGGAGACAACTGGAGTGATGTCGACTCCGCGATTCTTCGACCACACCACCGCATTGACTCCAAAACACTCAGCTGCCCGTAAAATGGCACCTAAATTCTGTGGATCAAAAATGGAATCCAACATAATCACAAGACTTTTGTCCAGATCTCGAGAAAGAAACTCTTTCAAATTGAGATGAGATTTTTCTTTGACATAAGCCAAGATCCCTTGATGCGATTCCGATTGCACCAATTTGGATAAAGCCTCTTTGGGTTTCACTTCGATCGGAATGTCATATTTTTTGAGATGGGGAGCAGGCTGCGCAGTGATGATTTTTTCAATGCGTTCAGGAGCCGTCTTGAGCACCTCTTGAACGCAGTTTTTTCCCATGATTAATCGGCTCATACCTTATAAAAACCTTCACCTTCTTCAAACTGCGGTTCATATTGAAATTCATCTGGGATTTCTCCTCCAGGCGTCAAATCGATATCCTCAAAATCCTCATCTTCATCTTCAATCTGAATCAATTCCTCCCACAAATGATGCCGAATTTCCGCTATCTGCTGCCCATCAGCAAAGATTTGAACGTGATAGGCGGCAATCCCATCGGTACAGGTATAATCCTCATCCATCACGTTATAAATCATGCGGCCCACACGACATCGAATTTGCATCCACTTTTCATAAAGTTCATAATTACGAAAGCGGACCCGTATTCTTAAAGTGACTTTCTCATATTGCTGTAATTCTGTCCTGAGCTTCCACTGAATAATCAGCCGTTGCCCGATGCTTGGATAATACTTATGGGGGTCCGGAGTCCCCACCCAAACGCTTGCATAGCGGTCAGGGAGCATATATTCACTTTGAACCGTCAGACGTTGCGTTCCACAAGAAGTCAAAAAAATGAAAAATATGAAAGGTAAAAAACGGATCATGAGTTTGATTGAAAAACCATTTTTCGAGGATCCACAATCTCATCAAACCGTTCGGCATCCATTAACCCCAAGCTCAAAGCAGCCTCCTTTAACGTCAGCCCTTCGGTATGAGCTTTCCGCACAATCTTGCTGGCATTGTCATATCCGATTTCCTTATTGAGAGCCGTCGCCAACATTAAGTTATTCTCGAGATGCATCTGGATCCGTTCTTCGTTGGGCTCTATGCCATCCACACATTTACGCGTAAAGTTCACCGCCCCATCGGCAAGCAACCGAACTGATTGTAGAAAATTATAAATGATCACAGGTTTAAAAACATTTAATTCAAAATGGCCTTGAGCTCCCGCAAACCCAATCGTGGTGTCATTGCCCATCACCTGCGCACAGACCATCGTCAACGCTTCGCTTTGTGTTGGATTTACTTTTCCAGGCATGATCGAAGATCCTGGTTCGTTTTCTGGGATCTTGAGTTCACCAATTCCGCAGCGAGGTCCCGATGACATCCAGCGAATGTCATTGGCAATTTTAGAATATGAACACGCTAAACGTTTGAGAGCTCCGCTCGCTTCCACAAGGGCATCATTCGATGCTAAGGCCTCGAATTTATTCGGAGCCGACACAAAAGACCACCCCGTCAAGTCATTGAGAACTTCGACGACTCGTTTCGCATAATCGGGATGGCAATTGATGCCTGTGCCGACAGCAGTTCCTCCCAATGCCAATTCTGATAAATGAGGTAACGTATTTTTGACAGCTTGGATCCCATGAGAAATTTGGCTCGCGTAACCAGAGAATTCCTGACCAAGGGTTAATGGTGTCGCATCCATCAAATGGGTTCGCCCTACCTTAATGATCTGATCAAACTCTTTTGCCTTCGCCGCCAGCGCTTGCTGAAATTCTGCAAGAGCAGGGAGAAGCACCTCATGAATTTGCATAACAGCCGCAATATGCATGGCAGATGGGAACACATCATTGGATGACTGCGAGAGGTTCACATCGTCGTTGGGGTGGATGGGATGTTTAGTCCCGAGCACCCCACCAACTTTCGAGATAGCCAAATTGGCAATCACCTCATTCACATTCATATTGGTTTGCGTTCCAGAACCCGTTTGCCAAACAAGCAAGGGAAATTCATCGTGCAAACCTTCTTGAAGAATTTTGTCACAAGCTCCGCATATCAACTCTTTTTTCTCCGCAGAAAGAATCCCCAATTCTTCATTGACAATTGCTGCTGCTTTCTTAATCAGAACAAGCGCTTCAATGACCCGGTGGGGAATTCGTTCATCGCCTATGCGAAAATTACGATGAGAACGCTCTGTTTGAGCTCCGTAAAATTTATCACTAGGAACCTCAACTTCTCCCAAACTATCTTTCTCTATACGGGTTGTCACAAATCTCTCCTTTTACATCAACAATAGTGCGAACACAAAAGCGAAAAGCGCGAAGGATTCAATAATCCCGATCGCGGCAAAACACTTACCAAAAATAGCGGGCTGTTTCGCGGTAGCTTGTATCCCAGTCGCACAAACTCTTCCTTGAAAAATCGCCGCAATCATAATCGCAGAACCAGACCCCAGACCTATTCCTAAGGCTGTCATCGGAGTCAATGTGCCCGCTTCAATGGCGCGACTCATCAACAACATTAAGATAAACCCATAAATCACCTGCGAAGATGGGGCGGCAGCCATCGCGATATATTTTCCATGCCCTTCTTCCACTCGACTCATCACTGCGTGTGATGCTGCACCAGCAATTCCACAGCCAATACTGCTGCCAATCGCACTGAGACCCAGTGCAATTGCTGGTCCGACCAAATCATATGCCATAAATAACTCCTTTATTCAACCTCATAAAGACGAAGAGGATTAAATGGCTTTCCTCCGCCCTCAAATGAGTAATGATACCATTCTAAAAAATTAAGACGCAGTCCGTGGATCACTCCACCCATAATCCCTAACAACATATTCACCATGTGCGCTAATGAAATCAGCACAATGGCGATCAAAATGGGGACCGCTCCGTATAACTCGTTAATTGTCTCACTGACGATAGCGCTTGCAAGTCCAAGGGCATAAAGTCGTAAATATGAGAGAACATCTGCAAAAACCTGAATCAAATTCATCACTTCAGCCAATCCCCCTAACCGATGCTGTATGATGGCAAGAACCACAGCCACCCCGATTCCAGCATAAATCAATTGCAGCCCTTCGGTAGCGCCAAATGCAGACGGCACACCGAATACATAGTGAAGAAGTGAAGTCACCCCTAAATAATGCGGAAAATACAGGTACCCGCCAACTAAAACCATAATCCAACCAATTCCGCTCAAGTTGCGACCCAGATAACGTAAAAATGACAAGGAAATATGGATAATTCCCGTCAACAATGCCAATTCAAGAAGAATATTCCGACCAACGTTATCGAGAACCTTGTTTGTCACCACCTCGTTTTCGGTCACCTCTGTTCCCTTAAAGAATTCCTTTCCGGTTCTTGCAGTCGCAATTTCAGGATATTGTTCTGCGTACTCCTGAAAAGTCTCATCATGGTATTGAATGTGATATTCCACCTTCTTTTCACTCAACCACGTCAACAGAGACAATTTTCTTAAGGGATTATCCACTCCAATGTTGATTCCAAAAAACGATGTTGTTAGAGTCCCCCAAATGATACAGAAAACACAAAGGATGGTCATGAGATTGATCACCCTCTTTCCCGTTGCAGGTGCATTAGGAAACTTATAACGCAAAAAAAGAGCTATTGCCAGATAAATTAAACCATATCCAGCATCATTCACAATCATCGCAAAGAAGAGGGCGAATGCAGAAAGAATCCACAAAGATGGATCTTTATCGGTATGAGAAGGTGTGTCGTAGATATTGACCAAATCCTCACCAATTCTAGATACACCTGAATTTTCAAGATAAGTAGGAATCGTATCTGTCTCTTCAACCACAATTTCTTCTTGGTAGATCCCCAACTCCCCCACAATTTTATTGAGTTCGTCAACAAGGTTTACCGGAACCCATCCTTCAACAGCAAAAAGTGAATCCTCCAAAACTTCACGAGAAAAATTCTTATTAAGTTTTAGGTTATGGTTATTGTAACTGAGCGCAAGAGCGTGATGCAAAAAGGTATTGTATTTTGCCAATTCTTTTGTCTCAATTTCATGGAGTCGAATGGCTTCTTGCAACACATTCACCTGCTCGCTAAGTTCTGACAAGGAGTGTTCGAAAACCATATCCACCATCTTGTCATAGTATTTTGGCTCAGGATTAATCCCAGCAAAATAATCCAGACCATGGTCTGAATTGATATAAATGAGATTTTCAGGAATCTCTTCCCCCTCAAACAACCCCTTCTTAGCGCAATAGAACTGAAACTTACGCTTTCCCTCTTTTTCAATGTAGGCAATGTCGTCAAGATTGAATTCCCCGAACTCTTGAACCCGGGAAATCTCGAGATGAAGAACCCGAAGCTGCTCTTCTTTTGATTCAATGTCATGCTTTAGCTCAAGAACCCGCTTCGCAATCTCCAGCGACCTTTCAATACTGACCGGCTCTTCTTGCTTCACAACAGGCTGACTGCGCAAAACCTTAATCGCTTGGATATAGTCTTGAATTTCTTGGGGGAGATGTCCCGCTTTTTGGGCGTGCATGTCAATGAAGTGAACAATCCCAATTTTTTGGGCACGTCTGAAAAATTCATCCCTTTGATCTTTGACGCCGATAAAGGTAAATTTTTTGACATCTTTACGTGCCATTCACTCAGCTCCCATAAGTTCTTTCAGCAGTTTTTCTTTTTTCGCTTCAATTTTTGTTTTCGCCACTTTCACTTGTCCCACTGCCGCCAATTGCTGATCTCCCAAAAACACCTTGATTTTCTTGATATTTTTTAAAGCTCTTGGAATCAAAATTTTTTCAAAAAGGTTCACTCGAATCGAAACACTCCGTAACTCTTCCTCCAACGCCGCCTTCTTTTCTCTGACTACATTAATTTCCACTAAGATCTCAGAGAGAGCGCGGAGACCATTGATGACACCATCGACCCAAGGCGGAGTATCAAAAAGGGAGTACTCGACCTCTTGAAAAGTGGCGCCATCAAAATAGGGAACTTCAATCCCTGCAATATTTTCATACCGTTTTTGAATGTCGACAACTTTTGTCACTTCCAAAGGATCAATCACAGTCTTTTCGGTCAATAACGTGCAATACCCTTGAGCCACATCCAATTCTTTATCATACTTTTGTTGCAACAAAAGGATCTCCTGCCTCGCTTCATTCACTTCAACCTGCAGCATCGCCTTTTTCAACTTCAAAGTGGGCAAATACCGATCCAGCTGTGCCAATCGGCGCTCTTGATCCCGCAGCCCATTCTTTGTCAGTTTGACATCACTCACACTGTTACCTCGTGTGGCCAAAATTTATCGACTAACGATTTTTTAATCCCTGTTTCATCCGGCAAGAAACATTCAGCAAACGTCTGCCAACCGAGATCCAACGCTTCGTCGACCGACAGATTCACTTCAAGATTCATCATTCTTTCTTCAAACAACTGAGAATACACCAGCAATTTTTCATCCCATTGAGACATTTTAAAGCCCATCCCTTGTCGTTCACGCGCCTTTTTAGATTCCGCATAAAGACGAATCATTGAGTTTGCGAGATCTCCGTGATCCTCACGAGTCACCTTACCAATCACCTGTTGTTTCAATCGAGAAAGAGATCCAAAAGGATCAATCATCCCATTGTGCAAATAAAACTGTCCCTCTGTGATATATCCTGTGTTATCCGGAATGGGATGCGTCACATCATCTCCCGGCATCGTCGTCACACTCACAATCGTAATTGAACCGCTCCCCTCGATGACTCCCGCTTTTTCATACCTAGAAGCTAAATCAGAATAAAGTGACCCCGGGTATCCACGATTCGATGGGACCTGATCCATCGTGATTGCAATTTCCTTAATGCTATCAGCAAATGACGTCATGTCGGTCAAAAGAGCCAGAACCGTTTTTCCACTCACAGCATATTTTTCTGCACAAGCCAGGGCCATATCGGGAACTAACAAACACTCCACAGCCGGATCGGTTGCCCGATGAATAAACATCACCGTTTTATTCATCGATCCCGCCTGTTCGGCGTTGTCGATAAACGCTTGATATTCGGTAAAGGTCAGCCCCATGCCCGCGATCACCACCACATCGGCATCGGTTTGGTTGGCAATTCTCATCAAAAGCTTGTTGTAGGGCTCTCCAGCAATCGAAAAAATCGGTATCTTCTGCGACTTCACCAAGCAATTGAACACATCAATCATCGGAATGTTCGTCCGCACCATTTCGCGTGGAATCGTACGACGAGCAGGATTTAAAGAAGGACCTCCGATTTCCACTTTTTCACCAAGAATCTCCGGACCACCGTCAATGGGTTTTCCACTTCCACTCAGACGTCGCCCCAAAAGTGCATCTCCAAATGTCGCCTGCATTTTGTGCTTTAAAAAAGTCACGCGGTCTCCAGTGGAAATCCCTCTGGAATCTTGGAAAACCTGTAAGGTGACCTGGTTCCCTTCAATTCTCAAAACAGAAGCATAAACTGTTCTTCCGTCTTTAAGTCGCACCTCTGCTAGCTCACCTAAACCCACATCATCTGCCGTGACAGTGATCAAGTTTCCCCGCATATTATTAATTCTGTCGTGAACTTTTTTCATGTCCGTTCCTTACTTTTATTCATGATGTCTAATCATCTCATCAACCTTTTCCATCGTATCTCGGTACTCCCGCGATTCCTTTGGGAGATAATTCATATTCTTGATGATGTTTGAAAGATTGATAAAGTACTTTCTCGTTTCGTCATGTGTCTGAAATGTGAATTTTTTATCGAAAATTCGGTTAATTAACAAAAAGAGTTCTATTTGGCGTTCAAGAGGACAATAAGCATCCTGTTTATCAAAGGCATTTTGCTGCAAATAGGTGAAATCATAAAGCTCAGCTTTTAAATTGATCACAAAATCATCAATAGCGGTTCCCTCTTCACCGACAACTTCCATCCGCCTACCAATTTCTGCACCTTCACGCAAGATATTATCAGCTCGAATCACCAATTCAGCCCAATTATCCACTCGATGACTCAATTCTTTGCCAACTCCCAGAATATATTTCGACCACGAGATACCGGGATCAATTGCTGGGTAACGTCTCGAGTCAGATCGTTCACGAGAGAGACCTAAGAAGGCTCCCACAACGGCCAAAGTTGACTGAGTCACGGGTTCTTCAAAGTTTCCTCCCGCAGGCGAAACTGCACCTCCAATCGTCACAGAACCAGAGCCCCCATCAGCCAATGAGATCACTCCGGATCGCTCATAAAACTGGGCGATTCTGGAAGAGAGATAGGCTGGGAAAGCTTCTTCACCGGGAATTTCTTCAAGACGACCTGAAATTTCACGCAGCGCTTGTGCCCATCGAGACGTGGAATCGGCGAGCAGCAACACATCCAATCCCATCTGACGATAGTACTCTGCCATCGTCATTCCCATGTAGATGGAAGCTTCCCTTGCCGCTACCGGCATGGATGACGTATTGCAGACAATGATTGTCCGCTTCATCAGAGTATCGCCAGTGTGGGGATCAATCAAGTGCGGGAACTCACGCAACAGCTCCACCACCTCACCCGCACGCTCTCCACAAGCCACCACAATCACAATATCCACCTCTGCGTATTTCGACAGATGATGCTGCAATACCGTTTTCCCTGCTCCGAAAGGACCCGGTGTGCAAAACGTCCCCCCTTTCATCAACGGGAACTGCGTGTCAATGATCCGACATCCGGTTTCTAACATTTTAGTCGGAAGCGTTTTCATGCCTTCAATCATGCCGCTCTTTACAGGCCACTTTTGCACCATGGTGAACTCAACTTCATTTCCCTCTTCGTCTTCCGCTTTCGCCACAACGGTATCGACATTATACTTTCCGGTCTCAATCACCCATGTAATCGTATAACGGCCGTACAAGGAAAATGGCACCATAATCTTATGTTGAAAACGATTTTCGAGTGTGGCTCCCAACGTATCACCACGCTGCACTTTATCTCCGACTTTCGCCACAACTTCGTATTCCCAGAAACGTTCTCGGTCAAGAGGAGACAGATAAAGGCCTCGTGGTAAAAACAAGCCTGCTTTTTGAGCCACCTTTTCTAACGGGTTTTGCAGACCATCAACAACCGTCGACAAGAGACCTGGGCCCAATTCCGCTTCGAGAAGAAACCCGGTGAATTCCACAGGAGTTCCCAACTTCACACCACTCGTATCTTCATAGACCTGGATTTTCGCTTCGTTTCCAATAATCTCAATCACTTCAGCTTTCAACTGCAGTGTGCCCATTTTTACCATCACCACTTCACCCTGGCGAATATCACCATCAAACTTCACCTGCAGAAGGTTACCGAATGCACGTACAACAGAGCCAGTAGCGTTTTTCGAGACCTGTTCAGAGCTTATGACTGTTCCACTCATAATTTTTCCTTTACAATACTATCAAGAATTTCTAAACCTTTTTGCTTATCCAGCTCGAGCCACTTCTCAGCGATGATCAACTGGACTAAATAACCGATGATGCGTTCTATTGAAAAGAAATCGACAATCAACCTTTCATCCACCACCGAAAAACGGTATTCCGCCAAAGCTTGATAGAGATCGACAGGAGCGTCTCTGTAGGTTTCATACAAAGCTTTGATCTTTTCGTAGCGGGCGGGTGGTTCATAGGACTTGGAATCCTTCTGCGCAATGATTTGAGAGACAAGTTCATCATTGGGATCCTCAAATTGAAATTCCAACATGATATTTCGATCTAAATGCTTAGCGCGAAGAGCTGCAAAAACTAAACGCCACTCCTGCTCAAAAACCAAGTATTCATGTAAAAATCCCGATGTACGAGGCAACTCATTTTGAAAGTAGGCACTGACCAAAGCTGGAAAATTACGCAGACGGTCCTCTTTTTCATCATACTTTTCCACAAATTCATAAACGTAGTCGGGGATACCAATGCCAGTCACAAGGGAATCATCCAATTCTTCTGGGGAAAGAATTCCGTATGGATCAAGCTCTTGCCCCATCCACAGATAACGCATATTTTGGATATCGTAAAATCGACGGACAACTCCAACAAGATCTTGGTCATGTTTATTCAAGTTGACTTCCAAAAGAAATTTAAACTCTTGAAACGACAGTTCTACAGGTTCCCCAATATGGATTGGCGGCAGGGCTGAACCAAAAAAGTAATAATCTGAAATGATATGGGTGTCCATAATCTACGCTTGAAAAATTAATTCTCTAAAATCTTTTCGCACAAAATTAGCCAACAACTCTTTCAGGACCGTATCACTGATATCCAACGTTAAATTTTTATCCAACAACTTCACTTGAGCCCCTGCTGCAAAGGAGCCAAGACTCACACTGTTCCCTTTAAGTTTTTTCAGGATATTCTCGCCCAAAAGACGATTGACCTCATCCACCGAAACCGCATGAGGGACCACGGCAACAAGATCAGCCGAACTCCCCTCTTTTTCAACGGCCTTCACAATGGCATCTGTGAGTTGAGCCACCACTTTGGGATTGGTAGCATCCTGATGGATAATAGCATCCAGTTCGCTGTTAAAAAGTTTTGATTGAATCTTTTGCTTGAGAGCCTCAAAGCACTGAGAAGAAGCTTGTTGCAAAGCGGATTGAAAGACGGACCGATCGTTTTCAATCTCTTGATGAGCTTTATTGATCAACTCTTGAGCCTGTTTGTCGGCATTGTCGACAATATTTTCTGCTTGCTTATTGGCATCGTCGATGATCTTCGCCGCTTCTTTTTTTGCTGGCTCTAAAGTTTCGATTTTCAGAATGTCGCTGATTTGCTGAATCTTATCTTCGCCTTTTTCTAATTCTTTCGCCATAGGTTCACACTACTAAAATTTTGAGTCTAAGTTGAGTTTTGTTCCCGTATTTAAGGTAGTACTCTCAGAATAAATAATCAATATATATATGGCCGGAGTGGCTTAGGAAATTTAACCGCGAAGATCGCGAAGACCGCGAAGATGCGCGAAGACTGGACTAATTCATATTGATTTTCCGATACCCAGTAAGTATTTTAAAATTGATACAAGTAAGTCCATTTCTTCGCGCATCTTCACAATCTTCGCGATCTTCGCGGTCAATTCACAAAAATTGTGTTGTCAGAATAACCCACGAACTTTAATCTTGACCTATGAAGCAATACTTTTTCCTCCAGAAACTGATCGCATTTTCCCTTTTCATCCCTTCTTTTTCTTTTGCAGATGAGACTGTCAAGCCATCTGAATACTCGTCCGACATTTTACAAGAACCCGGAGCACTGACAATAAAGCCTCCTCCCGGTTGGAAAGCCGCCAACTCAGCCGATCTCCCGCCACGTGTGAAAATGATGATTGTAGGCACCGGAAAAAGACATTACCCCCCTTCCATCAACATCGGCACAGAACCCTATAGGGGTACCATTAAGGACTACCTCTTGATGGTGAAGAGAGTCAATGAGAGTTTAGGAGCAGAGTGGAGAAATTTAGGGTCAATCAAAACACAATCAGGAAAAGCCAGCCTTTCACAAGTGGACATGAATACTGAATGGGGCCCGGTGCGACTGATGCATGTCATTTTAATCAAGAATCGAACGGTTTATATAGTCACTGCGGGAGCATTGAAAGAAGAATTCTCCTTTTACTACAAAGATTTCTTCGACTCCTTTAAGTCCATTCAACTCAATCCCGACGTATTTGAACTCGTTTCCGATCGAAGACAGCAACAAAAACTTGTCAGCGCATACCACAAACTATTGAAGCAGCACGACAAGCCGAAAAATTTTGATCTTGGGTCCGATGACTTTCAAAAAAAATATTGGAAACCATTCTTAACTCTTTTGGAAAATGAGTATGGATCCATGGGATCCGATTGGATGGAGAAAACAAAACAAAAAATTCATCGGGATTTAACCGCTGAATATGAATAACATAGGAAAAACCTAAACATCTCGTCGAGTAAAAAACTTTGCACTAAATGACTAATAACGTTATTAGTTATGAGCATAAAGCCTAAATTGTAATGGAGGAGACTCATGACCTTGCTTAAGAAAAGAATCATCGGAATAATCGCAGTATTTGCGATGCTTTTCACATATACTGGATCTTTAGGAGCAGAGGACTACACTTATTGTGGTGGAAGAGGCTACAGCGAATATCGCACATGTCCAAATTTGGCACCAGGAATTGCCTTAGGTGCAATTGCACTTGCTGCAATTATAGCAGTTGCAGTTCAGAACTCAAATAACGAGCATGGCCACTGCCACTTGTAACGAACATTTAGTCAATGACACTTCTAAAAAAGTTAAGCAAAGCAGCACTGGGTGCAGTTTTGCTACTTTGTTTTAACGGGTGTGGATATTTCTGTTATTCTCCTTGGATCCTGGAAACCACCCAAACTTATTGCTCAGCTTATCGTTCTGCTCGCATGAGCCTGCTCGCGAAAAATATGGGGATAGAAATCATACGAGATCAGTGTGGCGTTAGAATGTATTTGAATCTCATGATCTGCCCTATTCAACCTGATGATCCTTGTGACCAATTATTCACTTTTACTTATTGCGTTGGCACAGCAAAGTATCAGGGAACCGCTTATGTCCTTGAAGGAGGTCAGCGGTTATGGCTTGAAAATCACACAGCTATCGAAATGATGAATGCGCTGTATTCAGGATCTTCAATCCAAATCTCAATGGGGATGTATCAGGAAGTTTTTGAATCAGGCAATTACCCGGAATTATACGATTGGCTGATTTCCTGGAAGATATACCCAAACAAGTTCAAGAATCGGAATTTCGGCTGCGCCAAAGCCCCGGGATCGAAGGATCGTAAGTGGGCTAATATTAATAATATTAACCCACTTACGATCCTTCGATCGCGGGAGCTTTCGCGTTGCCGAAAACCGATTCTTGAACTTGTTTGGGTATATAGTCCGTCATCTTGTTCGCCTTGCCCA
>JAAKFL010000039.1 GCA_011065065.1 Chlamydiota bacterium
CCGTTTCTGGAATCGAATCAGATGTGCTACAAACTTTGTCAACACGGCTGTTGGCTAGGGGGACGATCTCTTTCACCGGTGCCCAAACTTTCGGCCCGGCGTCAAAGATGTCCACTTCATGGGTGAGTGAAAATCCAATTTTCAATAAGAGATTCAGAGCAGCTTCCGTATTTTTGTGCGTTTTCCCAATCGTTCTCTGCACTTCATGAGGAAGAAGATCTATATAGATGGGGAACTTTGGAAGGATATCAGGAATGAAAGATGTGGTTCGTGATTGCCGATCAATGGCATCATCATAATCGACATCAAAAAAATGCCTGCCCACCCAATTCCAAAAAGGGTTTTCTCCTTTCTCGTCAAAATACCCACGCATCTCTGCAATGACTTTATCGTCAAATCGGCACGGATGACAGGCCATAAACAGAAATCGGGAATAAGAGAGAAGATACCCAAGATTTTCACTGCGGTGTTCTGGCGATAAGTATAAACCACAAACTTCCGACGGGCCGTTACGGATTTTAATCGCGCGTAAGATTTTAAGGGTTTTCGGGACATGTCGCGTGGAAGATGTATTGTCGATGTTTTCAATACGATAGCAGTATAATGGTTCTGTCACGGCAGTTTTCGCTTTAATGCCACATGTTCCCATTAGTGTGTTAGTTTCCAGGTCTTCCAACACAAAGATGTAAATGTGATGGTGTGGGTCGTGTTTCTTTTCATCAAAAGCTTCTTGTGACTGCAAGATCTTATCGAAAAGCTGATCGGCATCTTTGGGAAGGGAGGTAATCCCCAAGGATGTTTGAAAAGCGAGTTCTTCGAAACTTTCGCGATCTTCAACTCGAATTGGGCGGATGATTTTCATGCTTCTCATTGGTGGGAGGTGATCAAAGTTTCTTTAATAATTTTCATCGCATTATCAATATCGTTTGAATTCAATGCAAGAAGAGGAACTAAAAATCTGCATCGGGCAGGAGTTCTCCCAGCAATAAAGCTCATGACACCTGCTTCGAAGAGTTTTTTTGTAAAGTTGAGAACTTTTGAAACGTCTCCGCCGAGCGGAGTGAATGCGATCATTCCTCCAATTCCATACGGTCCCTCAACAAGTTCAGGGCGCTCATTTCTGATTTCCTCAAGCCGCTTCGTAAAGTGTTGGTGAATTTGCATGTTTTTCCCATCAGGACCATAGTGACCATCATTGATGAGCTTTTCAATGATCACTTTGGAGGCTCTCATGGCCGATGAGCTGGTGGTAAAGGTTTGGCTGAGGAGGCCAGATGTGGGGAGAAGATGCGATTTGTAAAGTGTGGCGCATGCTTGTGAAAGTTTTCCAATGGTGACGATATCGATATACTCTTCCAATCCAAAGTGCTGAAAGGCGAAAAGCTGACTGGTTCTTCCAAATGTTTGCACTTCGTCGGCAACGACGGGAATATCGTTGTCTTTTAAGATCTCCATAATAGAAGTGAAAAACTCAGTTGTCCCCACATTGAATCCTCCTTCCCCCTGAACCAATTCGAGGCTCATTCCACAATGTTGCCCAGGATACCGTATGAGGAGGTTTTTGAGTGTTTTGACCGCTTCAGCGGTACTTTCTTCTGGCCTTTGATAATCAAAGAATGGGATGTAGTCGACAGGCTGAGTTAACGGAATTCCTTCGCGGTTCGCGGCTTTATCGGTGACTTGGGACATGGTGATGGTGCGGCCGGTAAAACAGTGGTCAAATGCCAGAATGCGATTTGCGGGTTGACGTTTCTGAAAGCAGATTTTAAAGGCATTCTCGTTTGCCATGACTCCGGTTGACGAAAGAAAACAGTGATCCATCCCCGAAGTCTCAAGAAGCAACTCTGTCAGTTCAATGGCATCGGAATTCTGTTGTAGATGCCCCTCCATGACAACATCAGTGAGAGCTGCGTCGACAGATGAGTTGATGATATCGGGGTGACTGTGACCAAAACAGTGGACTCCAATACCTGTAATGAAATCATACTTGACGCTTTCATCCATCAGTTCCACGAGAGCTCCGTTTCCCAGCCCGCTTCCGATAAACGGATAAAAAAGAGGGCCTCCGCGCATTTTTCCATAGTCATCAAGAAGTTTTTTGTATTCTTTTATGAGTTTGGGGTTGGGAGGCTTCACTTTCTGAATATGGCTTCGCTTTTCACTGACTGCTTCAAGCAGTAATCTCTTGGCCTCTTTGACTCGAGAATCATTGAAAAGTTCTTTTAAATCTTTCATCATTTTCCTTCAGCTCGTTTAATCAGATAGTGTGCCACCCATTTTGCTTTGTCCACTAAACTGTCAATCAAGACAAATTCGGAATGAGTGTGGATATTTCCTCCGATCACCCCACAACAATCAATTGTGGGAATTCCCATGGCAGCCAACGTATTCCCATCACAAGCTCCCCCTGAGGGGTGCCATTGCAGATCGTAGCCCAGTTCTTGCGCACAAGTTCTTAAATCTCCATAGAGTTTTTCAGTCTCTTTGTCAAAGGGTTTTGGAGGTCTTTGGATTTCTTTAATCAACCGACAATTCACATCATGCTTTTTGGCTAACTCTGCCATCATTTCATTTAACTGTCTTTCGGTAATTTCCATTTCTTCTTTTGTGACAGCTCGGACATTTAACCGGCACATCGCTTGGTCAGGAACGATGTTCACGGGGCCTCCTCCATAAATGTACCCAAGATTTAAAGTGGTCTCTTTTTCTGGATGATTGAGCCGGTGAATATTCACTAGGAGTTCTGAAAGAGTCGCAATGGCACTTTTTCCAGTAAAAAAATCGCGACCAGCATGAGCCGATTTTCCCCTGACCAAAATCGTGTAATTCGAAGACCCTTTTCGGGAACTCGCTAAGGACTGGTCGGAAAATGCGGGTTCGAACAAAAAAGCGGCTGCACACCCGTTTGCATGTTCTTGAAACACATGTGTCGATCCTGGTGAACCAATTTCTTCATCGGGATTGATGATGATGCGATATCCAATTTGGTCTGCATGGGGAGATTGTTCAAGGGCTTCGAGAGCTGTTAGCATGACAGCAAGGCCTCCTTTCATATCTGTCACGCCAGGACCGCGAAGGGTGTTGGTATCCAACATTTGGGTGTTCTGAAATTCACTATCAGCAGGATAGACCGTGTCCATGTGGCCTCCAAACAACAATTGAAGGGGAGCTTCAGGCCTTTTCGTGATGTGCAGGACTTCACCGAGAGCTATTGTGCTGTTGAGTCCCTGTGGACTGATGGTCTCGATGGGATAGAGGGGAATTTTTTCTACCTCTCCATTGAGGGAAGAAAAGTCACGTTCCAGCGAAGCCAACATGACCGCTAGGCCATCGGTGTTGAAGGAGTGGGAGTTAATATCAGCCCAATCGAGGACTCGTGAGAGCATCGTCTCTCTTTGCGACTCAATCCAATTTAATTGGGGGTGATTCATACTTTCAGCTTAGAATGATTTGGCAAAAAAATAAAGACTCAGCTAATGTGGCGTCAAATCAATTGAATAGCCTTGTTATTGGTGGGGAGGAAATAATGGAACATAATGATTATGAATCATTTATGGAAAAATTGTTGAAGAATCACGCATCATACATCTTAATCACTTGCGATGAGCCTGAAAGTGATGGAAGGATGAATGTGAACATGAGTCATGAAGGGGATTCATACTTAGTTTCTTATCTTATCAATACAGCGCAGGCTATGATTGATGAAAAGATTGATGGGGATATTTCGGAAAGTTCTAGCAATCTGAGACTTGTGAAATAAACAATCCTTAATTGTTTTAACGCAAAGAGGCAAAGTCGCTAAGCCGCAAAGAATAAGAGGAAATCTTTGCGACTTAGTGTCTTTGCCTCTTTGCGTTAAATATTTATGCAGTTTTTTTTGAAAAAAGTTAGTATGAGGGTAAGTTCATAGGTTAGAAAACAGGGATATTCCATGCTGATGCTCCTTTTCTATTCAGGTGAAGATCGGTTTGCATGTACATGCGAGCATATTGTTGAGATCATACCTCCAATTAAGCTCAAACCGATTCACCATATGCCGGAATATGTCTCTGGATCAATTATTTATGGTGGAAAACCTCTACCGATCATCGACTGGTGTCAAATGATTCGTGGGACGCCTTGCCACTTTTCATTCCATACTCGTATGATTTTGTTCAGAATATCTGCTCAGGATAAAATTTATGAGTTTGGAATGATGGCAGAAATGGTGACAAAAACGATGAATGTGCCCAAAGAAGCCTTTGTAGGGAGCGGTGTTTTCATCAAGGAAGCTCCATTTTTAGGAGGAGTGTTGACCGATGAAAGGGGATCGATCCAATTTGTCGAAGTAGAGAAGTTGTTGGATTCAATTCAAACTGTAATTTGTGGAATCGCATGACAAAAGAAATGGAAAATAAATTTTCAAAGAAGATTCAGAAGCTTTTAGAAGATAAGATAGGACTTCTTCCGGAAAGCTTGTCTTCGCAAAATTGGCAAACATGCATCCAAAATCGAATGTCTGCGTCTCATCTTGATAGTTATGCGGAGTACTACGCTCATTTACTGGCTTCATTGACAGAGTTGCAGGAGCTCATCGATCTAATTGTTATTCCCGAAACGTGGTTTTATCGTGAAGAACGATGTTTTCAGTTTCTGACCGAATATGTGAAACGGTATGGCGAGGACTATCGTAAGGGGACGCCTCTTAAAATTCTTTCTTTGGGATGTTCGACAGGTGAAGAACCCTATTCCATTGTGATGTGTCTGTTGGAAGCGGGTATGCCTTTGGGGAGTTTTCGGATTGAGGGAGTGGATGTGTGCAAAAAGTCTTTGGACTTTGCTCAAAAAGGGTTGTACAGTTCGAACTCTTTTCGAGGAATGAAGACGAAACTGAGAGATAAATACTTCACTCAAGTTGATGACAAGTTCTTATTGAATGATCAGGTTCGATTTACTGTGAAATTTAAAAAGGGAAACGTGGTGAATTTTCCGTCAGGATTTACGAAAAATGTGTACAATATGATATTTTGTCGGAATTTGTTGATCTACCTCTTTCCTACACTCCAAGTAAATCTTCTGAAGCGATTGGAACGTGTTTTGGTTCCCAAAGGTATTTTGGTTTTGGGTGAGATGGAATACGATAAAATCACTCATTTAGATTTCGAAACTGTGACTCTTTCCAATAAGACGGCCTTTTGTAAACAAGATCTCGAATTTCGAAACCCAGATATTATAGATGATTTAAGGAAAGATCTGGGGGTTCCATCAATGAAAATTCAATCTGGTGAAAAAGAAGTTGCCATTGAAAAGATTCGCATTATGGCTGATCGAGGAGACCTAGAGAAGGCAAATGAACTGATTGATGACTATTGCAAACAATTTGAGATGGGTGCTGAGATTTATTTTTTGAGAGGTTTGATGCATCATGCTGCAGGGAATTTAAAAGAAGCTTATCGGGATTTTCATCAAACTGTTTTTTTGGAACCCAAGCATCATGAAGCATTGACTTACCTCAGCCTCATGTCGGAAGGAGAAATGTCAGAGCGATATAAACAAAGGGCCGAAAAATTTAATCAGGAGTTGTGATTGCCAGATAACGAAAGAGATAATTTTTATCCAGCTGATAAGCTGCTTAAGCGTGAACCAGATATTCAGTATATCAATGAATGGACATCGATTCTGCAGGATGAAAAACTGATAAAGCGCGATTCAAAGGAGCATTCATTGCTGTTGTTTCGCATTCATCACGAGTGGTTTGGTTTGTCGACGTCGGTATTTAATCAGGTCTGTGAAAAGAAGACGATCCATACGATTCCCTATAGGAAAAATCCAACCATCAAAGGGCTTGTGAATATCGGAGGTCAAATCCGGATCTGTGTCGCTTTAGATGAGTTGTTAAATATTTCTCAGCAGGAAGGATCCGAAAATTCACTGAGCTCCGTGATCTACAATCGGATGATTGTGATTGAAAAGGAGGATATTTTTTGGGTGTTTCCTGTAGATGAAGTGTTTGGGATTTTTCAATTTGATATGGCAGGAATGGAGAATGTCCCTGTCAATATTTCCAAGTCTTCTTCGAACTACTTGAAGGGGGTTTTGTCTTGGAAAGATAAAAGTATTGGGTTTTTAGATGAAGAGCTGTTGTTTTACAGTTTGAAGAAAAGTATTTGATCCATGCCGATAGAAGAGGAAAAGAAACAGTTAAGCACTGAGGTGAGCTCTGAAATGGTTAAGCTGTTTCTGGGTGAGTTTACCAATCATTTTGAAGCTCTAACAAAAGGACTTGAAAATGAATCGGTATCGGATATTAATCAAGCCTTGACTTCCATTTTATGCGCTCTGAAGATCATTCATCTGGACTCGGTCATTCCATTGGTCACAACTCTTCAAAAGGGTTTTGCTGCAGCTTCTTCCTTTCCCACAAAAAATAAAGAGAAAATACTCCATGTCGTTGAAATTCTCTCTGCTTTCCTGAAATCCACTCAGAAGAATCTTTATCAAGTTGTTGAGGATCTTGAGCCGAAGATTCAAGAAGGATTGGTCACGGTTCAAGTCCTGTTTGATCAAAAAGAACCTGTGAAAGCTCCTGAACCTACTCAGCCAATAAAAGAGGTGGACACATCCCTTCTTGATCTCTTCTTCATCGAAGTGGAATCACAAGTCTCTTTTTTGAATCAAGGCCTTCTGCTCCTTGAAAGTCAGAAAGGAACTTCCGAAACATACGGAAACTTGATGAGGGCAGCCCATTCATTGAAAGGAGCTTCAAGAGTCGTGGAGCTGGACTTGCTTGTGAATGTTGGGCACGAAATGGAAGATTGTTTCATCCTTTTGGAAAAACAACCCGAAATGATGAGTCCCGAGATTATGGACATTCTATTCCTAGCGGTTGATTTTTTTGACTCTTTGACTCAAGTACCAAAAGAATTTCTGAATGAGTTTATCGAAAATCAAAGGCAAATCCTTCAGCAAATTACATCGGCTTTGAAAGCGGTTGCGAATGGAGAAAAGATCGAAGGAATCCCCCTGGCTTCTAAACAAACCAGCGCTCGTGAAGAAAAAAATAAAAATGTTCCTTCGATTCACGAAGAACGCATTCTTCGGGTGGGTTCCAAAAGCTTAAATAGCCTGATGGGATTGGCTGGAGAATCCCTTGTGGAATCTCTTTGGCTGCAGCCTTTTGTTGAGGCCTTAGCGAATTTGAAACATATCCATACTGAGATCGCACAAAATGTTGTCATGATTCGGGAGTCCTTGAAAAATGAGGATGTGAATGAAAGAGTGAATAGTTTCCTTTCCAATCTTCAACATGATGCACATATCTGCCAACAAAGCCTTGATTACCGACTCTCTGATTTAGAAATGTTTATTCGCCGTCATGCAAGTTTGTCAGAACGTCTTTATGGGGAGGTAATCGATATCCGCATGCGTCCTCTTATGGACGGTGTCAAAGGGTTTCCTAGAATTGTTCGTGATTTGGGAAGAGACCTTGGTAAAAAGGTGCGCCTGGAGATTATTGGTGAGACGACTCCTGTTGACAGAGATATTTTGGAAAAATTGGAAACACCTCTTATGCACCTCTTGCGTAACTCTGTGGATCACGGGATTGAAACTCCTGAAGAAAGAATCAAGCTCGGAAAGCCTGAAGAGGGAATTGTGACATTAGAGGCGACTCACCGGGCGGGAATGCTCTACATTACCGTGACGGATGATGGAAGGGGAGTCGATATTGATAAAATTAAACAAAAAGTGGCCGATGAAAAAATTGTCAATCAAGAGGTTATCGGCAATCTGAATGAATCTGAACTCCTGGATTTCCTCTATTTACCCGGCTTTTCCACCGCTGTCGATGTCACCGACATCTCGGGACGAGGTGTGGGTCTGAATATTGTTCAAAAAATGATTCAAGAAGTGGGTGGCACAATTCGAACAACGACTTCCAAAGGTCATCATCTGAGTTTCCATTTACAACTTCCACTTACATTATCTGTGATCAGAGCGTTTCTTGTCGAAATCGCTGGAGAACCCTACGCGTTTCCCTTAGCCCGGATCGTGAGATCGGTTCATTTGTCAAAATCTAAAATCGAAGTGATTGAAAATCGCCAGTATTTTCACTTCGATGAAAAGAATGTGGGTCTTGTGCAAGCGGCTCACATCTTTGAACTGGAAAATCAGGTAACCCAATCTGATTTCGTTCCGGTTATCATTCTTAATGACCGAGTGAATCATTACGGAGTGGTTGTGGATAAATTTATTGGGGAAAAAGATCTCGTAGTGCAAGAAATCGATCCACTTCTCGGAAAAATGCCTGGGATTAGTGCAGGTGCCTTTACGGAAGATGGGTCTCCACTTCTCATTATTGATGTCGAGGATATGTTGAGATCCATCGATAAATTATTGTACGACACTCAACTTGAGGCTGTGAGTGCCGGATTAGCCGAATCCAACGATGTCGTCATGAAAAAAATTCTGGTTGTGGATGATTCCATTACTGTTCGTGAAGTGGAGTTTCGGCTTCTTCAGAATAAAGGGTACGAAGTGCAAACGGCTGTGGACGGAGTCGATGGGTGGAATGCTGTTCGTATTGGGCAATTCGATCTGGTGATCACCGACGTGGATATGCCAAGAATGAACGGGATTGATCTCGTGATGTCAATTAAAGCTGATCCGCGTTTGAAATCGTTGCCCGTGATGATCGTTTCCTATAAAGATCGTGAAAGTGATCGTCAACAAGGTCTTGAGGCGGGTGCTGACTATTACTTGACAAAAGCAAGCTTTCACGATGAGACTCTTGTCGAAGCTGTGATGGATCTCATTGGTTCTCCAAATGAAGCTAGGAGGAAGCCGTGAAGATCGGACTTATTCATCATCAGAATAAGATCAAGGAAGTGATTCGAGAGGTGCTTCATCGGCGAACAGACCATGATGTCATCTGGGGCACAAATTTTGGACATCACGCTTTGGAGCTTGCAGAAAGCAACTCTCCTGACCTCGTTCTTTTAGATGTCCAGGTGATTGAATTTGACGGAATCGGGTTCATTAATGACTTGTTCACTCAAGTCAATTGCCCCATTTTACTATTAACTACAGATATTGACGATGATTCCTTGCTTGTTTTCGAGGCGATGGCGCATGGAGCTCTTGATTTTGCCCCTGTACCCAAAGATGAAGGTGAGGATAACTACTCAAAGCTGATCGAAAAGGTTCAACAGATGTCACTTTTGGTCTATCGGGAAAAGCCAGTAAGACTTCAGAAAACGGGAACTAGCGAGAAAGCTCAGAGTTTTGGGCCTTCTCCTCTTATTGTCATGGGCGCTTCCACTGGGGGTCCTTTGGCATTGGCTTCCATCCTCTCTTCTTTCCCTCAAGATCTCGATGCGAGCATAGTGATCATTCAACATGTGGATGATCAGTTCAGTCAAGGGTTGGCAGAATGGCTGAACGAAAGAACTCAATTACCAATTGAATTGGTATCTGGAGAAACTCCGTTGAATCCGGGAAAAATTTACTTGTCAAATTCCAAATGGCATTTGGTGATGAACGACGATCGAAAGCTCGCCTATACCTCAAAACCGGAATCTCAAATCTACAAACCTTCAATAGACGTCTTCTTTGAAAGTGTTGCGAATTACTGGAAATCTCCTTCAGTCGCTGTTCTGTTGACAGGGATGGGTGCTGACGGAGCGGTTGGATTGAAGAAGCTGCGAGACAAAGGTTGGATGACAATTGCTGAAGATGAAAGCAGTTGTGTGGTATATGGTATGCCAAAGGCGGCAATTGAAATGGATGCGGCGAGTGAGATCTTGAGTCTGCATCACATCCCTCTTTCCGTCCTTTCACACCTTAAGAGAAATAAATATAAGGCGATTACATGACCTCGACAAGTCCCTATCAAATGACAAAGCAACACCACGTGAAAGTTCTCCTTGTGGATGACCAGGCGATCATTTCTGAATCGGTCAAAGTGATGTTAGCGGATGAAAAAGATATAGAGTTTGCTTACTGTTCAGATCCCACCAAAGCGATTGATGTGGCGAACGATTTTGAACCCACTGTCATCCTACAAGATTTACTGATGCCTGAAATTGATGGAATGACCTTAGTTCGTTACTTTCGAGCAAATCCCAAGACAAAAGAGGTCCCCTTGATCGTCCTTTCTGCGAAAGAGGAGCCCACAGTGAAAGCGGAGGCTTTTGCCAATGGAGTTAATGATTACCTTGTCAAGTTGCCGAGTAAGGAAGAGATGATTGCACGCATTCGCTATCATTCGAAAGGTTATATTTCGATGTTGGAGAGAAATGAAGCTTTTGAAAAATTGGCACAGAGCCAGAGTGCGCTGCAACAAGAACTTGATGAAGCAGCCGACTATGTCCGCTCACTTTTTCCTGAGCCGATCACTGGAGACATCACGACCTATTGGAAGTTTATACCCTCTGCTCAATTGGGAGGAGACGCTTTTGGGTATCACTGGATTGATGATCAGAATTTCGCCATTTATCTCATTGATGTCTGTGGTCATGGGGTCAAGGCGGCGTTGTTGTCCATTTCCGTGATCAATGTTTTGCGTTCTCAATCATTATCCCAATCCAATTATCTGGAACCCAGTTCTGTGTTGAATGGGCTGAATCATGCATTTCCGATGGAATCTAATAATAATATGTTTTTTTCCATGTGGTATGGTGTCTATAACAAAGAGACAAAAGCCTTAACTTACTCGAGCGGAGGCCACCCTCCCGCCTTTCTGATTGATCAGGAAAATCATCTCAACGAGCTGCATACAGGGGGAGTCTTAATAGGGGGTTTTTCAGACGCGACATTTAATCAAGAGACTACATTTATCAAAAATCCCTCCCGCCTACTCGTTTTTAGCGATGGTGTATTTGAGCTGGAAAGATCTGACAATACTCATTCAACCTTTACCGATTTTAAGAATCAATTGAAAGCTATGTTGCCAGGGGATAGGCAGCTTGTTGAAAAAATTGAATCCTGGTCAAGGGAAATCAATGGAGCGGGTTCATTTGCCGATGATTTCTCGCTTCTTCAAGTCGATTTTTACCCCAATGAGTAAAAAATCATAAAAAAATACTTGTTAAGGAAGTCACTCCATGAGAAAATCTCGACGAAGAGCGTTACAAGGATCCAACATGGAGTCATCAAAATCAAAACTCAATAAGAAAATTCGTTTCTGGGCCATTCTGGGCCCCTTTCTAACTCTGCTAATCTTTTCAGTCTATCTGATCAAACAATCGCCATCCAGCTTACCTCTAGCAATCATGGCATTGGGTGGACTGATTTGTTGTTGGCAATGGAGGATGAAGGGCCTCTTGATTTCACTGGCTCTCATTACTGCTATGCTGTTGTTTAACTTTTCCACGGTTTTGATGGGGGAGAGATTTTGGTTTTTGGGCTTGGCCATGGCAACGGCCCTTTCCTTTGTGGTGACCGTGTTATCTTATGAAGAAATCGAGGTGCTGTTAAAAAGCATGCAATATCGTTCAAAGAAACATTTAGATAAAATCACTGACCTGACCACTTTACACAAGAAAGGCTTAGCAGAAAAAGAAAAGCTGATGATCGATTTCGATTGGTTGAAAGACCAGAAAAAGGATCTTGAAACGCAAATTCATGAAAAAGATTGCATGATCAATAGCCTACGATCTGAAGTGGAAAAGATCCCAACACTCAACAACCAATTGCAAGAAACTCAGCATTTAGCGGAAAAGTATCAAGTGAAAACGCCCACCCAATCACAATCCCACGACAATTTTGAGCATCTGTATCAGCAACTGCGGTATCAGTTTTCGGAAAAAGGGAAACTCTTGGATCAAACAAGAAAGGAGCTCTTTGCTGCTCAAGAAAAAGTGACCTGTCTGAAGCGCGATATGGAGGAAATGACCAAATACAGTGGTGATCATTATAGTTTACAGCTTGAAAAGGACTATGTGACACTCACTCGTGACCTCGAATCGCAAAACAAGATGTATGTGGAAGAGATTACTGAGTTGGAGTGTCTGGTTGGGGCTTTGCTTCAACGGAATTAGAGTTGGCGTTCTTTAGCATTTTTCACCACAGAGGCACAGACTCGACTTTCGCATTTTTCATGTAAGTAGCGATATGTTTATTTTGGTGTAAATGGCTTATAAATTTAACCGCGAAGATCGCGAAGATCGCGAAGAAACGCGA
>JAAKFL010000004.1 GCA_011065065.1 Chlamydiota bacterium
CTAAAACGAGGGGACGTCCTTTAGGCAATCGCGACGGGAGTTAAACGAATATCCTGTCCATCCTAACCATCCTTTTATCCTGTGAAAAAAAACAGGATAAAAGGATAGTTAGGATGGACAGGATGTTTTTATCACAAATTTTTAAGTCACTTCTCATTCTCTGGAATCATAACATCTTTTTCCAGTATTTTTTTCATGGTATGCTTAAGCCCTTGAACACCTCTTCGTTGGAGAGGAGTTCCAAATAATTCTTCTGGATGGTTCTCGATTTCTTCAAGCTGCGACAGATCTAAAATAGAACCGATTCCTCGTGACGGTGAAAAATCCGGAGCTTGTGACTGGGGTGGCCGTACATTGTGTGGACAGACGTCTTGACAGATGTCACAACCGAAAATATACCCAGGATTTTTTTCTCCTATATCCTTCGGAATCTCTTTCTTCGATTCGATCAAATGATAGGATAAGCATTTTGTGGCATCGAGTTTAAATGGTGATAATGCTTGAGTTGGACAAGCGTCAAGACATCGTGTACAAGAACCACACCGCGGCATTCTCTCCTTTGTCACCTTTCCTGGAATCTCAAGTGTCGTCAACAACCCTGACAAAAGAGTGAATGTGCCAAATTTTCGATGAATCAATAACGTGTTTTTCCCAAACCAACCCAACCCTGCTTGAACCGCAAGGGCTCGTTCCATAATCGGAGCCGAGTCGCTAAATCCTCGCGCGATATTGATTTGTCCTGTTCGTTCTTCCATCCAATGTATGATTTTTTTTAAACGCTTTCGATGCACATTGTGATAATCGCGACCCCGTGCGTACGAAGCGATGACTCCTTTTTGAGGATCAAAATTCTGTTTCTCTTGTTTGTAATGGGAAACGAAAATGATGGCTGTTTTGGCACCTGGAAAAAGCTGCTCTGGGTGGCACCTCATGTCATTTTCCATGTACCCCAATTCCCCATGGTGATTCTCAAGAATCCAGCGGCGATAGGCTTCCACATCCTCTTCGGGAATCGTAGCCGTCGTGATGCCTACATCATCATATCCAAGTGCAAAAGCTTGTTGGAAAATTTCTTCTGGTAACAGGTCCTTAGGCATGCAGATTGTTGGGCTTGGTCAGAATTCTCTTGACAATTTGCTCCACTCGGCTCCGTTTGCCCGTAGTGCCCTGCATTCCATTGGCCACCTCGTGAAGGTTTTCAATGGCAATAAAGGCTTTAGGATCTTCTGTAAAGATCAATTCTTTGAGATCGTGGAGTTGTAAACGCTCGACTATGACGTAAAGAATTTCTTGGTCTTCGCCAGAATATCCGCCCCGACCATACATGATCGTTAAGCCTAATCCCAACTCGTGAATGACCCGTTCCGCAATTTTTTTGGAGTGTTGAGAGATAATCAGACAAGCTTTCGTTTCCTCTAATCCCACAATCACAGCGTCCATCACCTTGATCGCGACCATATAGGTAATGAAGGACAAAAGGGGTGGATGCCAGTCTTGGAATACAAAGCCCGCAGCTCCAAAGACGAAAACATTTACAAATAGCACCACCTGACCCACGGTAAAACCCGTTCTGCGGTTTAGGATAATTCCTAAGATCTCCGTTCCATCCAAACAGCCCCCAGATCGAATGATCAGTCCAAGCCCAATCCCCAAAATGGCACCCCCTATCACAACAACTTCCAAGGGATCTCCTTTAAATTCAAGATGTAATACATTGGCTATGAATATCATAAAACCCGAAAACATCAAAAGAGCGACAAACATGTGCAGCAAAAAGGTCTTTCCAATTGAGCGAAAGGCTAAGTAGAGGAAAGGGAGATTAAAAATAATTAATAGCCAGGGGATAACGCTTTTGCCAAAGATCTTTCCAAAGATCATGGCCACACCCACAACCCCTCCATCAATCAAGTTGTTAGGGATAAAAAATACTTCAATCGCGAAAGCAGCCAAAAAAGCCCCTAACCCCATCCAAAAATAAAGAAGGATAGAAAATATTACTGATTTTTTTGGTAGTTCCGGAGATTTCAACATAAATCAAAATTAATTGTGTAAGTGTGAAATGTTTATATAACTTAAATTGAATTAAACTGCAATAGTAAAGAAAAGAAGTAAAAAAACTCGCGGGAGACGGGACTCGAACCCGCAACTTCCGGCGTGACAGGCCGGTGCTCTAACCAATTGAACTACTCCCGCACAAAGTAAATTCTTCACGCTTAACATCTCATGGGCGCAACAGGACTCGAACCTATGACCGCCTGCTTGTAAGGCAGGAGCTCTACCAACTGAGCTATGCGCCCGAATTAAGCCATTAATTTAGCGCTTATCGTAATTAGAATCAAGGAAATGTTGCGTAAATCAGCAATTTCAGAATTTTGGAGCAAAAATAAAACGCAGGGGTGCAGAGATGTGCCTTCTAAATAACAAAATTGCAAGTCACCTATTATAAATCATATAAAAAAAACATCCTGTCCATCCTGACTATCCTTTTATCCTGTTCCCATGTGCTAAAAAAACAGGATAAAAGGATAGTCAGGATGGACAGGATGTGATCTTTTATCGGAGCTTGTGGGGACTGATTCGATTTAGGGGGATTTTCGTTGTAAATAAATATTTAACTTGGTTCTCTGGGGTTTAGAGTGACACTAGGTAAATATGAAAAGAAAGATACGTGGCCCTTTTCCCTGGTTGATGATCCATTTATCGAGTTTTTATCGTCATCTTGTGACGGTTTTGATTTTCGGGTTGGGTTATCTGGTTTTATGTTGGGTATTATTCTCTCAGATTTCTCATGATCTCACCTCGATTCAAATGAAAAAGATGGGTTTGAGGTATCAAGAACATCTCCGTGAACTGCTTCTGAATATCAACACTCACAAGTATGTCGTTCAACGGTTTTACGAGGGAAATTATGGGCTCAAAAACCAGATTCTGAATATCCAAGTTTCCGCTAATGAAAATCTTAGGTCTATTGAAAAAGAAAATATTCTGCTTGAAGAGATCATTGAAAATCGGAGTGATAGCGGCTTAGCACCCATAGAAAAGGAGTATCGACCTGATCAGATTAATCAAGAATGGAAAGAAATTCGCAAGAGTGTCTTTAACATCGATATCCCAACAAGTCATGAACTTCATGATGACCTGTTGATACAGATTCAAGGGCTGATAACCTATAGTGCGAATTTATCTGAATTGACTCAAGATACCAGTTTGATAGTTTATGAGTTGGTTGAAGGGACATCGGGTCTTTTGCCAGAAATTCAAAAGACTATTGGCCAGATAATGAACCTCAGCCAGAAAGTCATTTCTTTGAAGGAAATGTCGGTGAATGAGCGGGATGAATTGGTTGGGAGTCTCGCGGTTTTAGAAAAATACATTCAAGCAGGGGAAAAAATGATCCCCACCGCCATTACTTTGCTTGCAGATCAACCTGATCTTCGTGAACAAATCACTCAGGCATTTGGAGCTTATAGCCAAGCGTTAGATGAGTTTATGGAAGAGGTGAGAAAAGATTTGGCGGCCAGTAATTTGAACTCTCTTTCGTTATCTCGTTTTGAAAATATTGGAATCCGCGCGATGAATGAGACTTTTGTCTTGTGGGATGCAGGGGCAAAAGTGTTGTTGGAATTGTTGGATGAGCGCGAAGATGCGATTCGGATTCATCGCCTGGTGATCATTGGTGTCACTTTGGCGATTGTGTTATTTGGTTTCTTTCTTGGGGCTTATTTTGTTCTCGAAAGTCAAAAAGCTCTCAGAGCGTTGAAAGAGACCTCCATCAAAATTAGTCGCGGTGATTTATCCGCCCGTGTCCCAATACGGCATCGCGATGAAATGGGGAAGGTTTGTGTGGTCTTTAACCACATGGCGGCGACTCTTGAAAGGATGATGATTCAATTCCGTCTCCTCATTAATGGAACGCAACGATTAGCAAGTGGTGACTTTACGGCTCGGCTTGAGGTAGACAGTTCAAGCGATGATGAAATCAGGGCGGTGGGAGTTTCGTTCAATCGGATGGCTGAGTCCTTTGAAGAGGTGGTTTCTCGGTTACATCGTCTCGTGATTGACTTAACTTCTTCTGCAACACAAATCTCTGCTGCTTCTAAACAACATGAAGCGACTCTATCTGAGCAGGGGGTGACTACCAAACAAATTTCAGTCACAGCCACTGAAATCTCAGCGACTGCAAAAGATTTTGCTTTGACCATTAGTGAAGTGGGAGGAGTAGCAGACGAGACCGCTCGTCTAGTTCGAATGGGACAGTCCAGCCTTGTCCGGATGGAAAAGGCGATGAATAAGATGGAAGATGCTGCGGCAAACATCACATCGCGACTTGCAGATTTGAATGAGAAGGCAGGAAATATCACCAGTGTGATCACTGCGATCTCCGATGTGTCTGCTCAAACCAATCTGCTCTCTTTGAATGCAGCAATTGAAGCGGAAAAGGCGGGTCAAGCGGGACGGAGTTTTTCTGTGATTGCTCGGGAAATCCGGGACCTTTCAAGCCAGACAGCCATGTCTACGCTTGATATTGAAAAGATCGTGACGGAGATTATGGATGCGGTGAAGTCGAGTGTGATGGGTGTGGATGACTTCACTCAAGAAATCCGTGATGGAGCTAATCAGGTGAATGAAGTGAGCGAACAGCTCTCGAAGATTATGGAGCAGGTGAAATCCCTTGTCGAGCGTTTTGATTCGGTAGACCATGGAATGAAAAATCAGTCGGAAGCTGCAGAACAGATTAATAAAGCGTTGATCGATCTGAGTGAGATGGCAAACGAGACCAATATCTCCATGCGGCATTTTCATTCCACGATTAGCCATCTTGATAAAGCGGCAAGCGATTTACGGGAAACTTTAGAAAAAATAAATTAAGACATGAAAAAAACAATTCAAACAAATCCAAATCAAGATAGCTGGATGAATAATTTAACCCAGCTTCTCACGAATCATCAAAAATACTACTTGATGATTCTGATCGTTGCCGCCGGTTTTGGAATAGTGATTTATGGTTTAGTTGTTCAGATAAATTCCCAGTACAGCCTCATCAATGACGAAATTCGGGCTAATGAAATGCAGAGGCCGCTGATCTCTCTTTACGAAAATATCGATAAGCATCACATCCTTTTGGGTAGGTATGTGAAAGGAGATCGGACAGTACGAAACGAGATCAGGAAAACTCAGACGATCATTCAGCAGGATGTGAAAGTTTTGCAGATGCTCCAAAAGGAGTATTCGGAAGTTCTTGAAGGTGATGGGAGAATATTTCTGAATCGAAGTAATGATCCGATACAATTATCAGATATTCAAAGCCAATGGGACGTCATTCAGAAAAAGGCACTTGTTCTTACTTCTGAAAAATCTCATGAATTCCATCAAAAAATTCTGGGTGATTTGTCTGCAATGATTAAACAGTTAGAGGAGGCAATTAATCCTGATAATTTGCTGAAAATGACTTCGTTTTTTCTCACTGAAGCTGTGGTTCATTACTTTCCTCAGCAAGTCGATTCACTGACTCAGCTTAATCGCCTCATTGAAAATAATCCTGGCAAACTCCCTGAAGATGCCCGAAATCAAATCATTTCGCTGCTCGTTTATATCAAGAGCAATTACTACTCGGTCAAAGATTTTACTGAAAAGGCGATCAATGAAATTGGAGCCATTCCTAAATATCGCGAAATCAAACAAGATCTTCAATATAACTTCTCCAACTACGAATCGGTCATGGAGCGCTACTTTCTCCTCATAGATCAGCTGATCTATGAAAAGAGAGTTGATACAGTGAATTATGTTGATGAGGGAACCTTGGCTCTCTCAACCAGTTTTGGTTACTGGAAGCAGGCTGAAAATGCCCTCGACAAAGTGCTCAAAATTAGATTAGGAGCTATCTTCCCAAGAGAGTACATCCTGTTGTTCATTTCTCTTTTCATCACTTTTCTCGGAGTCTACTTCGGGCGTTTTTTTGTGAAAATGGTTGTGCGTTCAGTGGACAATCTGGACAAGGGTTATAGAAGATTAAATCGGGGTGAGCTGACAACGCGCGTTCCTGTGATGTATGAAGATGAGATAGGAAGAGCCAGCATGGGCTTTAACCTGATGGCGGAAACATTTGAAGCTCTGATTGCACAAATGCGGAATGTTTTTGACGCGACAAAGCGTTTGTCGGAAGGGGATTTTTCAATTCGAGTCAAAGTGGATGATGGAGCCAATGAAGAAATCCAACAGCTCGCTTTGTCTTTTAATATAATGGCTCAGTCATTTGAAGAGATCGTTTCACAAGTCAATCGTCTGGGAATCAATCTTACCTCATCATCAAAAGAAATTTTTGAGGCAACAAGGGAACATGAAGCCTCATCGAAAAATCAGGAGCTAACGACCAACGAAATCTTGGGGATTTCCATTGAAATTTCTTCAAATGCTAAGGAGTTCGCGAAGACGATCCAAGATGTGACCAATGTTGTGGAACAAACTGCAAGCTTGGCAAATAAAGGACGCGAAAGTCTGAACCAGATGGAAGCGATTATGCGTCAGATGGTGGATGCCTCTGCTGATATCGCTTCGAAACTCGGAATCCTCAATGATAAAGCGGGGAATATTAACTCGGTTATCACCACGATCACAAACGTGGCGGATCAGATCAACCTTTTGTCACTCAATGCTGCGATCATTGCGGATAAGGCTGGTGAAGATGGGAGAAGTTTTTCGGTAATTGCAGGGGAAATTCGGGATCTGGCAGATCAGACGGCATTGGCAACCCTGGATATCGATAGCATTGTGGATGAAATGATGAGCGCTGTCTCCTCAAGTGTGATGGGAGTCGATGATTTCATTCAAGAGATTCGCAATGGTGTCAGTCAGAATGAAAAGGTCGCAGAACATTTGTCCGAAATTATTGAACGGGTCCAAGCTTTGGCTCCACGTTTTGAGCTTGTGAACGAGGGTATGCAGATACAATATGATGCCTCAGAACAAATTAACGAGGCCATTACTAAACTGAGTCGAACAGCACATACGACCGCTGAATCGATGCATCAGTTTGCGATTACAACAAACGAACTGAACGAAAGCGCAGTTTATTTGAAGAATGCTGTGGCGAATATCATAGAGGTAAAAGGGTAGTCATGCACAGACGACGTCGAGGCATTTTATTTTGGTTGACTAATCGTTTTACTTACGCTCAGAAATATGTGATTGCTGGGTTAGTGAGAGGAATTGGATTTTTTATTTTCTGGTTCTCACTTCTGTTCCTAATCATTAATCAAGTTTCATTAATCAAAGCCCAGCTCAGTAGCAATCGTTTACAAGCTCCATTAAGAAAAATTTATGAGAGCGTGATTCTTCACGAAATTGACTCAGAAAGAATTCAAGGTGGCGCTGCAGGTCTGGAAAATAATTTAGAAAAATATGAAACGACAATTTCCGAACAGTTAGGAGTGTTGAGCCGAGAAGGGGCTGATGAAGTATTTAGTGAAGACGAGGATGCGAATTATGTTACCTTCAAACTGGTAAAAGAAAAATGGTCGGAGATTGGAAACCAAGACACGAGTTCTCCAGAAGCCTATCAATCTCTCATTCGTGATGTTCGTATTCTTATGGAAGAGAATACCGACAATGTGATCCTCACAAAGGATCCGATCAACGTCAGCTATTTGCTGTTGGAAAATATAAAAAGACGTTTGCGTGATTCCCAGTCCTACATCTGGCAAGCAGTAACTATCAGCGAAAAAGCCCAAAATCAAAATGAGATAGATAGCACTGATCGCGAACAATTACGTATCATCTCACAGTACCTTCAACGGAGTTCGGAATCCACTTTTGAAGAACTCAAAAAAATTAAATCACAATTAGAGTCCTATGACGATTTCGCAGATATAGGACGGCGTCTAAGGGTCTCAGTCAACCAGTACCGAATTTCCGTCGAAGAATTTGTACTTTTAATAGAAGAAGGATTTCTTGAACCCGAGAATCAACTAACCCCTGAATACATGACTATTGATGGCACATTACTGTTGGGAAGTACCATTGCTCTTGGTGGGCTCACCACGAAACAACTGGACTTGATTCTTGAACAAAGAAAATTAGAATTGTGGACCGGAATGTTCATAGTATTTATTTTGGGAATCTTTTTTACATTTTTGGGAAGTTATATCGGTGTCCACTTCGTTTATGAAGCCATTCAAGCTTTTCATGCGCTTGATGTGGGCACCAGAAAGTTAACATCGGGAGATCTGTCAGTTCGTGTTCCTATTGTTTATACAGAAGAAATTGGTAAGGCGACGATGGCCTTTAACCGAATGGCTGACCACCTCGAAAAACTCATTAATCAACAACGGAATCTATTTGAAGCGACTAGCAAACTGGCTGAAGGAAATTTTTCCGTCCGGGTACAAGTAGACGAAAATTCTGATGAGGAAATTATACAAGTTTCCAACTCCTTTAACATTATGGCACAAACGTTTGAAGAAATTGTGCGGCAGCTGCATCGATTGGGAGTCAACTTAACCTCTTCCGCAAACGAAATCGCCCTAACTTCCAAAAAGCAACAGCAACTGATTGTTGAACAAGGGGAAGCCACGCGTGAGATTTCCATTACGGCAAGCGAAATCTCGACCACAGCGAAAGATTTTGCCATCACAATTAATGACGTCAGTATTGTTGCAGAGCAGTCTTCAAGTCTCGCATCGGATGGTCAGGATAGCTTGATCGAGATGGAAAAAATCATGAGACAAATGGTTGGGGCTTCATCCAACATTGCTGAAAAATTGGATATTCTCAATGAAAAAGCAAGTCTCATCACTAAGATCATTACAACGATCACAAATGTCGCCCGTCAAACAAACTTACTTTCTCTTAACGCTGCAATTGAAGCAGAAAAAACAGGGATGTTTTCCCGCGACTTCTCGGTCATCGCCCGCGAGATCCGTCGCCTTGCTGACCAAACCGCTCTCGCCACTCTTGATATTGAAAATATCGTGAACGAAATCATGAATGCGGTCTCTTCTTGTGTGAGCGGAGTTGAAGACTTCACGAAAAAGATTCAGTTTGGTGTGGATCAAGTTGTGGTTGTAGGAGAACAACTTGGCCAGATCATCGTCCAAGTTCAAGCTCTGGCCTACCGTTTCGAAACGGTGAATGAAGGGATGCAGTCTCAGTCCGGATCAGCAGAAAAAATTAATGAGGCTATGGTGAAACTGAGCCATTCCGCTAGCGCCACCACAGAATCTATTTCTCGCTTTAGTGAAACCATTGACAACTTAAGTGGGGCTTCACAAGATCTCCGTCAAACGATCGAAAATATCAGCGTGAGCGATAAAAAGCCTTCTCTTTTAAATATACCCAAATAAGTTCAAGAATCGGTTTGGGTATAAATCATAAGTGGGATATAATCTCTCCTTATGCTGAATATCAATTTAAAAGGTAAAAAAGTTTTTATAGCAGGCGTTGCCGACGATAAAGGTTTCGGATGGGCCATAGCCAAAGTTCTCGCCGAAGCGGGCGCTGAAATCATCATCGGAACATGGCCTCCTGTATATAATATTTTTTTGAAAAGTCTCTCATCGGGGAAAATCGATCAATCGTTCAACATAGCGAAAATCTATCCACTAGATGCGGCATTTGATTCATCTGAAGATGTGCCTGAAGAAATCAAGCAGAATAAGCGTTATCAGTGTCACGAGAAGTATACGATTTCTGAGATTGCGGAAGAGGTGAAGAAAGATTTTGGGACAATTGATATTTTGGTGCATTCATTAGCTAATGGTCCTGAGGCCCAAAAGCCACTTCTTGAGACATCACGCGAAGGCTACTTAGCCGCTGTGAGTGTTTCCTCTTATTCATTTGTGAGTTTGGTTTCCCATTTTGGCCCTATTATGAACGAGGGTGGTGCTGCGTTGACACTCAGCTATATTGCGGCTGAGAAGGTGGTTCCTGGTTACGGAGGGGGCTTGAATGCGGCAAAAGCGGCGCTTGAAAGCGATACCCGCTATTTAGCGTGGGAAGCAGGTCGAAAGTGGGGGATGCGCGTCAATGCCATTTCTGCTGGACCTTTGGGGAGCCGAGCAGCGAAAGCCATTGGATTTATCGATAAGGTGATTGCTTATTCAGAAGCGAATGCTCCCATGGCCAAAAGTCTTAATCCTATCGAGGTGGGTCATACGGCGGCATTTTTGCTGTCGCCTTTGGCAACAGCCATTACAGGCGAGACCATTTTTGTGGACAATGGGCTTCATATCATGGGAGTCGCCACCGACAGTCCTTGTTTCATTTAAGTAACCATTCTCCAATATTTTTTTACTAGGAAGTTGTTGACTTCCGAGAACTTCCGTGTTAACTTCAGAGTAGATTTATTTACTTTAAGGTTTTATTTTTTTTTAACTTCATACTTCTGACTTCTGACTTCTGACTTCTGACTTCTGACTTCTGACTTCTGACTTCTGACTTCTGACTTCTGACTTCTGACTTCTGACTTCTGACTTCAAAATGGCAAGCCTGTGCACTTTTGAGTAAACTCAGCAGGGCTGGAAGCCCGACATTTGTCAGCCCAGGCTGTAGCGGAGCGGAGGCCTGGGAAAACGAATCAAAAGAAAAAAGCCCTGAAAGGGTGGCATATGCCGCGGTCAGTGTCACCCTTTCAGGGCTTTGATGTTTTTTTGTTCGTTTTCCCAGGCCTCCGCTCCGCTACTGCCTGGGCTGTCACCTGTCGGGCTTTCAGCCCTGCTGATAGCCGCTCGGGGCTCCAAGAAGTAAAATAATAAAATAATAAACCGTTGACATTAATTACTTTAATCTAGTAAAATTGTTTAAAGGGAAATTACTTCCTCTATAAAAAGGAGAATTAACATGTTTAAACAAGAATTAAAACCGACGTGTAGGACGAATTGTCCAGACAAGTCTTTATCTTCTACAATCCTTTCTTATCTTTATCATTCCTATCATCATTATTTTATGATGTGGCGATAAGCCATCCCCAATTTTTTTCATTTTTTTAACAGTTATTGAGTTTTCATTTTTTCGCTAGCGATTTTTAGCGTCTGAAATGAGACATTATTAAAATTTTATTAAGGAGAATACAATGAATACACAAGTTTCATTTGTGTCGTCGTTGCTTCCTGCCTCGGTTGTAAAAAATCTTGAATCTCCATCTACGCGCGGAAGGAAGGAATGTACACAAGAAAATAGGGTGCTTTGCGTGTCAAAGCTGCTCATAAACCTCATAAAGGGGGCTGCTTCAGATTATAGGGAAGGACTTTATATTAAATTTGATGGTAACCCCGGAGATAGCGGATGCCAAAATCAGGCTCTTGCCCTCCGCACTATTTCAAGACTAGACTTGGAGGAGGAGTTTTCATCCCTTGCTTCCAAAGCTAAAGAAATACAAGAAATTTTTAATCAAAGATGCCTCATGCCGAGAAAGGAAAAGAGAAAACAAGGCTCACCTTTTGAGCTCTTTCAACGATGCTTCTCTAAGATTGAAATTTCTAAGGAAATGGAATACTTGCTGCACTGCTATTTGTCTGCTGTGATGAGGGCTCCTGTTAAGACTGAAGATAATGGGGTTGTTTTAACACGATGTGAGATTAATAACTTAAGCAACTTGTCTGAAAACATCACGTATATACCAATGAAGCGGCTGAAAAAGATTCTTAATAATAACAAAGAGATTCTTTCAGTACTTTCCGTGAATGCCGTGGAATGTGAAGCCAAAAAGCTGACATCTGTTGCAGTATCTGAGAAAGAATTGATCGTGAAAATGCTTTCACCTGAGCACAGAAAGACAATAAAGTGTTTCGGGGAGCTTAGAACCTTTGGATGTCTTTTTTATGAGGTTAAGACACTTATCTTTGGTTTGCGGGAAAGGCAAGATGTCGTCTGCTTGAGGAAAATCCTCAAAGAAGGTGATGAACCTGTACGGATTTTTCTTAAACCTTCTGAACCGGGAGGAGAATTTCAGGTGATTCTTAAGGAGTCTGTTCCAGATAACACTCCAGTCACAGTGTTTGAAGCTGTGTTCAAGGGAAACAGAGAAGAGGTGTGCTCAGAAATCGAGGAGCGTGGGTTCACGGAACTCATCTTGATTGAAGGGGCTGTGGTACCCCAATACGATCCTAAATCCAAACTTGAGGAAGTCAAAGATGAACTGGCTCGAGAAGAAATCTCCCGTTTTAGAGAGATAAAACGACCTATTTTTGAACTTGACCACGTCTACTTCACTAAGAAAGAAGAAACTGGATTGTGCCAGGAGGGAAGGAAATGGATCGTCGTTTAGTTATCTTAACCTCTCTCTCTTTGGTCCAGATGTGGAAGTTCTTTAGCCAATATGGAGTCAGGGTGTTGCTCGTGCTTTACCTGGTCCAAGAACTGCATTACTCTGACGCTCGCGCAATTGGGATGAATGCTGTCTTCATTGGACTGGTAGAGCTTGGAGGAATCTTTGGTGGTTTAATTGCTGACAGATTTCTCGGACTTCGTAGATCGACGATCTTCGGAGCGTGGTTGCTGGCCACAGGTTACTTCTCGTTATTATCAGAATCCTCATTGTTTTTGGCTATGGGGCTGATAGTTGCCGGATCAAGCCTTTTTTCCAGTAATATCATGGCTCTATTGGGTTCGGTTTATGAGGAGAACAGTTCTGAACGAGAAAAAGGGTTTACAATTTTCTACATAATTCAGAATTTGGGAGCTCTAGTTTCGACAATTCTCTGTGGAATTGTCGCCAACCAGTACGGATTTCGTTACGGATTTGCTCTGGCAGCCAGTGGCATGGTGTTCGGAAATATTGTCTTGTTTTTTTTGCGCAAGCCCTTGCGAGAACTCGACCAGTCCCCTCCAAAAAGAGGAGGCATTGTGTTATCGATACTTGGTGTGATCGCTCTTTTGGCTGTGGGAACATTGGGTGTCTATGCAGAAGAAATCGTTTTCCAATTTTTGCCCTTGTTGACGATGGGATTATTTGGAGGTTTTGCGTTCTTTTTGGTGAAGGATGCGATGATCCCCAAAAAACAAATTTATCAACTTTTGGTTTACCTCGGAGCTCTCATTCTCTTCTTTGCGATTGAGGATCAGATTTTCTCGTCTTTGATTTTGTTTACGGAACGGGTCACTGACCGCACTTTGTTTGGATGGGAAATTTCCAGTTCTTTGATTACGAGTATCAATCCAATTGTGATCATCTTATTGGGAACGGCTGTCGTCAGCTTAAAGTCAAAACTGGTGACCCCTTTTATTATAACAGGAGGGGCTTTTGCGATTTTGGCGGCTTTTTGTTTCTTCAACTTCAGTATCTCCATTCTGGGAGTCATGGGGGTTGTAGGGGCGATTTCGATCGCTGAACTGATGATCGGGCCTTTAGTCATGAGCTTCACATCTGAAGTGGCTGCAAAAGGACGACCCGGAATGGTTATGGGATTGGTGCCCATTGCTTTTTCACTTGCGGTTCAGATGAGTGGGGGAGTGGGTCAATTGATGGCTGTAGAGAACAAAGAGCAATCGCTAGAGATCTACGGTACAGGATTTGGCATAGTCGCTCTCTTGATGGTTGGGGGTGGTTTTATATTACATATATTAATGAGGAGATTTTCATATGAAAAATATTGTGTTTCGTGATTCGTTAGATGGAATTGATGCGGATGTGCTTATTCTCCGCCACAATTCTCTTCAAGAGAACATCAATCAACAGCTCAATGGAGCTGTTGATTTTAACCTGAATCTATTTTCGTATCCCGTGACCATGACGTCAAATGGTGCGTGCTCAGTTCCCAAGCTAATTTTTGTGAACGGAACAGAAAATTTGGCATCCTTGGCCAATGAGAAAACAGTTGCGATTGCCATTGATCAGGTTCCTGCAGAACAACTCGCTTTTGAGATTTTGATGGATGACGCAAAAGCGGAAAATGTTATTTTTATTTGCGATGATCCAAAACAATCAGAGCAATCTTTCCAAAAATATCGTGATATTTTTGAAAGTGTGACGTTGGCAAAAGAGATCATTGCGTCGCCGGCAAACCTTATGCCCCCGGCAGAGATTGCCAGACGATGTCAACAACTCGAAAATCTTACAGTGACAGTTTTTGATGAAGATCAATTGCGTGACCATGGAGCTCATGCCTTACTTGCTGTAGGAAAGGGAAGTCCTAATACTCCTAAGATGGTTATTATGGAGTATCGAGGATCCGACGAACCACCTATCGCTCTTGTTGGAAAAGGCATTTGTTATGATGCAGGAGGCATCAACCTAAAAAATTCTTATCTCGTCGAAATGAAATGGGATAAAGCTGGCGCTGGCGCTGTCATCGGAGTGATGGACGCTCTTTCAAAATTAAAACTCCCAATAAATGTTGTGGGAGTCATTGTCTTAGCTGAAAATATGCCTGATGGGAATGCTTTAAAACCAGGAGATGTCATTTCTTCAATGTCAGGAAAAAGTATCGAAGTGATCGATACCGATTGTGAGGGGAGACTCGCTCTAGTTGATGGGATTGCTTATGTTCAAAAGTATTTTTCACCTAAAACCCTTATTGATCTAGGTACCCTGACACTCGAAACATTTGGAGCCTTAGGAGCAGAATACGCTGGCCTCTTTTCTCCTGATCCCGAACTATCTCAAGCTTTGATTGAAGCTGGGGAAGCGGTTGGAGAAAAACTATGGCCATTACCCCTAGGTGATTATTATGCCCAACAAATTCGTTCTAAAAACGCGGATTTGAAGAATGTTGGTGTCTTTCGTTATGGGGGCAGTTCTGCAGCGGCTGAATTTATTCGGGCTTTTGTGGATCCGAAGATTTCTTGGGCTCACCTTGATATCGCGGGAACAGCCTGGAAATTGGATAGACCGGAGGATGGAGTCACCGCATTTGGTGTCCGACTCATCATGGAATATCTATTTAGCTATAACTCAAAATAACAGCGTTTTGTGAGTTATAGAAGCTCTTTCTATAACTCATTGCTCGCGATGACTGGTGGAGGTCATATTGATTTTTTTATGTGTTGCCAAGATGATTTTTAGATCTAAAACTTTAATAGAGAATGGTTAGAGTCAAAAATATTGGATATAAGTCTGTGTCTTCGCGCATCTTCGCGGTCTTCGCGACCTTCGCGGTTAAATTTTTTAAAGACAATTAGAACTTCAATATACGTTGATAAGAATCATCAAAACCGCTAAAATTTGCTCTTATATTTCCAAGTGAGGAGAAAGAGTTTTGACCACCACAGCTGCTTCCCCGAAGTCAAATCTGCTACAAGCGATGCTGCTCGTGGCAGGTACCTCTATTGGTGGGGGAATGTTAGCTCTTCCTGTGGCCACTGGGATCAGTGGATTTTTCCCTTCTCTCGTTGTCATGATCCTTTGTTGGATCGCCATGACCGCCACGGGATTAATGCTTGTTGAAGTTAGTCTTTGGATGCGTGAAGGATCTCATATGATCTCCATGTCCGGGAAGATGCTTGGCAATCCTGGACGCGTAGTCAGCTGGATTCTCTATCTTTTCATTTGCTACGCTTCCATTGTTGCCTATACAGCTGGTGGGGGGATGCAGATTGCTGAAAGTATCAAGACTATATTTGGAATTGAACTCTCCCGTGCCACGAGTTGCTTCTTGTTTTTCTTTTTGTTTGGAATGCTTGTGGATTTCGGAGCCAGAATCCTCGGCCGCGTGAATTCGGTCCTGTTTTTTGGGATGCTTGGAGCCTACTTTCTTGTGATTGGGGCAGGGGCTCCCGAAGTTCTTTTAGAAAACTTGCTTTACAATAAGTGGTCCACGGCATTCATAGGGATTCCATTGATTTTAACTTCATTTTCTTTTCAAACGATGGTGCCCAGTCTCACTCCTTTTCTCAATCGTAATCCCCAACACCTCCGTTGGTGTGTGATCGGAGGAACCACAATCACATTATGTGTCTATATCGTATGGCAATGGTTGGTACTCGGGATTGTCCCTGCAGAAGGTCCCAATGGCCTAATTCAGGCGCTTAATGAAGGTGCTATTGCGACGAATTTTATCAGTAAATCGGCACAAAGTCCCTATGTTGTTGTGATCGCCGGATTTTTTGCCTTTTTTGCTCTTGTGACTTCATTTCTTGGAATGTCATTGGGGCTTTTTGACTTTTTATCGGATGGTTTAGGAATTCCCAAAAAGGGTTGGGGGAAAGCAAAATTAGGATTGATTATTGCTGCACCCACTCTATTTTTTGCGATTTATTTTGAAAGAGCTTTTCTTGTGGCCATGGATGCATCGGGGGGATTTGGAGATACCATTCTTAACGGAATTATCCCTGTCATGATGGTTTGGGTGGGACGATACAGAATGAATCTTCCTGGAATTATGGGGTGGATTGGAAGCCGCCCATTTCTCATTCTCGTTTGCCTTTTTTTCCTCATATCATTGGGCATTGAAGTATTGATTCACTTAGGCGTATTGTCATCGATTTACGATATTTCTGAAATTAACTTATTATAATGAGAGAATTCATATGAGTCTAATTCTTGCGATTAAAACATTTTTTTAAGTAAGCCAATTTTTCGAATACAAAATTCCACCACAGTGGTGAATCTTCATCTCTTGATCACACCACAACACTCTCCAAACCCAATACGCGGATAACCAGGCTTTTTACAAAAGGCTCTCAATGTGATTTCATCACCGTCTTCTAAGAACTTCCGCCTACTTCCATCTGGCAACCGTAATGGCTCCTTTGTAAAAGCCCCCCTTTCTACAAGACATCCGAGACAGTCAATTTTTTCTCCCGAGACAGTTCCGCTGGCAATGAGATCACCGGCTTTAAAATTGCAACCACCACATGTATGATGAGTGAGCATCTGCGCAAAGGTCCAGTACATATCGGAGAAGTTTGTTCGAGTTATGACAACAGACTTCTCATTCTGTTCACGCATTTTTTCAGATGAAATGGCTACTTCTAAAAAGATATTATAAGCGGCATCATCCTTGGGTTGTAAATAGGCAAGAATTTCGGGATCATCATGACTTCTAGGTGGTCCTGGGATTTTATATGGTTTTAACGCTTCGAAGGTGATTACCCAAGGACTAATAGAGGTTGCGAAGTTTTTACCATTAAATGGTCCCAAAGGTTGATATTCCCACTTTTGAATGTCTCTCGCCGACCAGTCGTTTACTAAAACAATGCCAAACAGATGTTCCTTCGCCTCAGCAATGGGTATCGGTTCACCAAGTGGAGTTCCCTTACCGATAAAAACACCCACTTCCAACTCGAAATCAAGTTTATCAGAAGTTTGAAATTGTGGTGCTGATGCTCCAGCGGCTAAGACCTGTCCTTTTGGACGTCGAATGTCGCTTCCACTGATCACGATTGAACTAGCACGGCCATGATAGCCAACTGGCAAGTGCCGGTAATTAGGCATCAGGGGATTGTTGGGACGAAACATTTTTCCGATGTGTTGCGCATGATTGATGGAGCTATAAAAATCAGTATAATCTCCGATTTCCGCCGGCATCAACATGTCTGCTTTTCTCATATCAACAAGTAATGCTCTTTTCAACCTCTGGTGGTCTTGGATAGTAGGATTACTTTCATCTAACAAACCGCTAATGCTGTGCCTGGTGGCTTTCCATTGTCTTTTGTCGAGGTTCATAAAGGCATTGAGAGTCGGTTCCATGAGTGCCAATTGAGTTTCTTTGGGAAGATTTTTTAGAAGACCTTCCTGAACGCATCTCTTAACGTCCAAAATCTGATTTCCAATAGCCACACCGATTCTCGGAGTTTCCTGGCTGTTCTTTCTTTTGAAAACACCATAGGGCAGATTTTGGATCGGAAAATCTGTGGAGGGATGATTAGCGCTTAAAACCCAGCTTCTTCTTTCTGGGTCAATTGTCCAATCCTCAGCAATAATAGAAGAAAATGTGAATACAAACGAGATGAAAATAAGAAAACGAGTCAACATAAGTCTATCCTTGGAAAATGTTTTTCAAAATGAATAACATTTTTTTTAAAGGTTCGCAAGTTATGAATTACCCTCCTTTAAAAACACATTTTTCCTATGAATATTTATAACTCACTGATGTTGAGTTAGATAAGTTTATTTATATAGGCATTAATCAGAAATATTTAATTTTTAATAGTTTATTTAAAAAAAACATAATTAAATAGTTTAATTTATGCAATTATTATAAAAATATAATGATTTTGTAATCTTGATATATTATAATTAATTGTTTATAATTAATAAATTGCAGGAGGAGATTATGATTTCTTTTAATTCTGAAGATGCCAAAATTTTCAATCAGCAAAATACTCTGATTAACAGGGACGGGAAAGATTTATCGGAAGCCTATAAGGATAAGTCACTTGTAGAGAAATTTAATAAGACACATGCATCCACAATGAAGGTCTTTTCGTCATTAACCACAGACCCTATGGAAGGATCAGCGCTTATAGATATGAAAATTAATTTGTTAGATGAAGATAATCTTATTTTTAAGTTGGGTGAAGAGATGTCACTTTTAGGCGGGATGGTTAAACCAGAACACAGAAGTATTTATAACGATGTTTTTAAATTTGGCGATCGATGGGCTGATAAAATCGCTGAAATGATCGATCAATCACCAGAGGATCGTAAGGAAGTTTTAGAAAATCTGAAAAAATATCCTGAATTCTATTCGACTGTTTTGAATCGGGTGAGAAATAAAGAAAATGCTCAGAATTTTTATCCTAATAGATTGATACAGTTTGCAACTGGTGATGCGGAATTGAACCGTCAAGTTGTAAAGCTAATAGCTTCTGATCTATTTAACTTTATGATTTATGCTCCGATTGCAGAAATTATGGAAGAATTTGGATTTGATGAAGGATTAAAAAAGGAACTTGTTAATTTAATTAAGGATGATGAAGATAACAGAAGTTTTTTAATCGATTATTATTCTGAATTTGAAATTAGCGACGATCAATTTAATTATGAAATGGCTTTGTATTTCCTCGAGAAAATGCAGATAGGTTATTTTTGCAGGTTTGTTCACAATTTAGAGATTCGTGATGAAGCTCTGAACAAGAAGCTTATCTCTAAAATCCTCGAGAAGCCCGGAGGGTTAGGTGCAGTTGTTGACTCCGAAAAATTTTACTTCGAGGATTTCGAGGATTTGGAGTTTAAAAAAAGTTTCGTAAAAGAAGCTGTCAATAAAGGGAAAAATAGAGTCTTAGATAAAATTGATATCAGTGCCATAGATGATCCTGATTTTCATAGGGAAGTGGCTTCAAGTATGCTTCAAAATCAGTCGGGAAAGGTAATTCTAATAAGACAAATCGATAAATTTAATCTTGATCGTGAATCTAAAAAGTCGATTTTTATTGAGTTAATAACAGCTGGTGAAATAAGCGAACGTGCAAGTCAGGAAATTGATAGGTTTGGATTTGATGACCTTACATTAAAGGAGATCGCCAATCAAATTGTTTTAGAACCAATGGGCGCTTTACGTATTGCTCAGATTTACCCTAAATTTCATATCAACGATTTGACTGAAACCAAAGATTTGGCGTTGAAGATTGTCGAGCAGGAGTTTGGTGCTTACTCATTAGCCTGCTCTATTCAAAATTTCGATTTCGGAGAAGACTTGGATTTTAAAAGAGAACTCGCTCAAAAAATTGTTCAATCTCCATCGGGTGCCTTAGGCTTAAGTAGCCTCAAATCTTGGGATGATTTTGGAATTACAGATCTGAAGGGGAAGCAGGATTTAATAAAACAAATTGTAGCTTTTGAAGAAATATACGGAGAAGCTCCTGAAATTTTTAACAATCATATAAAACCATGCATTGAGGGTGATAGGGAATTCCTCAATGAAATTAGGGAATTGATGATACAAACCGAAGCTGGGACTTTCTGCTTAGGAGAAAATATTGATGAAATCTCAGGAGATGATTTGGAGTTTAAAAAGAGAGTCATCACTCGATTGGCAGATTTTGAAAAAGGTGCCGTAGCGATTGTGGGAAATGAGATTGCGATTGATGATAAAGATTTTATGAATCACATTCTGTTTAAAGTATTAAAATTTAATGATTTGAAGTTTTATCACCCATCAAAAATTCAGTCACTTGGAGTCGATGGTGAATTTTTGAACTACTTTGCAGAACACAATAGTAACCAAACCAAGCTTTCAAAATGGGAACCGAAATCAAGATTCGATCCAAAACTCATCAGTCAAATTGCAGGGATCGAACATAAGGAAACTAAGGAAAATCTTAGTCATTGGCTTTTTTATTGGGGTGCTTGCGGTGATTTTCATCAAATGCCGGAAGAAAGAAGAGATCAATTTTTTGGCAAAGAGTTGCTTGAACCAGTCTATAAAATCAGAAATCACGAAATGCGTTTGAATCTAGTCGAACACCTGACTCATATTTTTGCGAATGCTTCGGATGAAGATTACAAAGCATTTTTGACTCGATATAAGAAATCTTCAGTGAGTACACGCGCATTAGAGATTATGTTGACATCACTCGAATTAGATGAAGTCAGTTTCGGCTCTGAATTACATTCAGGGTTAAAAAAGAAATTATCGAAATTTTTAAGAGATGGCACGAATCGGGTGCTATTTCTTCAAACCCTTCAGGCGTTATCTCAGAGTCCTGAAGTCACCCCTGGACAAATCGTCACAGTCGTCGACTATTTGAGTCATTTTTCTGGAAAACCCCTGCTTTCTGAACTGAGATGCTTTTCTGGTTTAGAGAAATTTCAGCGTCTTGGTGATCTTACAGATCCTCCTACTTCTTTCGAAGAACCAAAATGGATACGAAACCATTTACTGGAAGTATTTGAGGATTGTCTCGAAGGTTTTGTACTTTCAGATTCTGAACAGAAAGAATTTGATGCTGCTTTTATTCATTCCAGAATGCCTGAGGCGCTTCCTGTCTACGTTGCAGGATTACAAAAGTTGCATGACCGTGATCGAGTTCCAGTGATGAAAACAATTTCGGATTACATCAAAGATGTTACCAGTGGGGCTTTTCCTGATCGCAGATATGAAGATTCTGTTCACCTTGATCGAATATATGAATCGAAAGAAGGTCTCAAGGAAATGTGGGAAAAGGGGATGAGTCCAATTGATCTATCCGATTATGTTCAAAAAGAAGAAGAGAAAATAGAGCTAAATTTTAGAGAATTGATCTCGATGAAATTAAAGGACCGCCACCTTCCTGTTGAACGATTGCCTAAATTAGGGGCTCTTCTTAGAGGTGAAGAATTCGGAGGAGAACAGGATCGGAACTACCAGGTGGTTGAGAATATGCTTTGTGATTTATGCGAGAAAAAGTATTCAAATAAGGGACTGCAGGGAAAGCTCACAACGTTACGAAAAAAAATGGTGAAAGCAGATTCTCGAAGTGAGTTTTTAAATGATATTGATGCCTTTCGAGATGCGCTGAAACCCAAGAAAACTGGGATTGAAGGGTGGAAGATTGTGGATTCTGATGATCCTATTGATCTTCTTCTTTCTGGAACAGAGGTTGCAGGAAGTTGTCAAAGAATTTCAGGACAACCGTCTTTAAATAAAGCTTTGATGGGTTATGTGATGGATGGAAAGCATCGCATGCTCGCAATTAAAGATAAAAATGGAAGGGTCATGGGGAGGCTAATTCTAAGGCTACTTTGGGATGAAAAGAACGGGAAACCGGTACTCTTTTTCGAAAGGGTTTATCCCAATACGTTACAAAAGTCTTATCAGCGTATTTTGAAAGACGTTGCCATTGCACGGGCTGATGAATTGGGTGTCGATCTTGTGTCGAAAGAAACAATTTCTGATACATTTTATGAGGGGACGGTTGAGAGTTTAGGAACAAAGGAGAATGTGCCCTTCGAGTATTGCGATGCAACACGGGGTATCGAAATCGGTCCATTCAGAATCAGAGGCTGTTATAAGCTTAATTAACTTCTTGGAGCCCCGAGCGGCTTTCGGCGCTAATATCATGAAGTAAACATAGCAGGGCTGAAAGCCCGATATTTGTCAGCCCAGGCAGTAGCGGAGCGGAGGCCTGGGACAGACAGCATCCCTAAAAATTCTGAGCCCTGAAAGGGTGACATTACCCGCGGTCAATGTCACCCTTTCAGGGCTTATTTTTTTTCATTCGTTTTCCCAGGCCTCCACTTCGTTACTGCCTGGGCTGACAGATGTCTGGCTTTCAGCCCTGCTATGTTTACTCAGAAGTGCGCAGGCTTGCCTGCGCACTCCAAGAAATTTTTAGGGCCACAGGGATTGCTAATATGTTTTCATGAGAAACTTTTCTGAAAGCGCTTGTGTCGCACAATCCAAATTTTCTTTTTTCACAAGAATATAATCCGTATCAAATGTGGAAATCGCAAAAATACTGATCCCTGCATCAGCCAAAACTGCTGAAATCTGAGCTAATATTCCGACTAACGAAAAATCAAGGGGGCCTGCCACTTTCAACAGGTTCCAATTCAATTCACATTTTGCACCCGATGGCTCATTTCCAACATGACAGATCACTGATAATTCATCTTCAGTTTTAGTCACTGAGATAAACCCATCTTGCATGATAGGAATTTCTGAAGATGGTTCCAAGCGACATATCGAATAATCACCTGGCATTAATGTCAGGTCAATCTTCATAAGGTGTTTCTCCTAAAAGATAAGATTGAATTCTGGGACTATTTTCTAAATTTTTTGATGTCGCTGATTCCACTATTTGCCCATCCTCCATTAAATGCACAGTACAATCCATATATTGAATCATGGCAATGTCATGTGTGGTGATCAAGACACTATAGCCTTGGTGTGACAATTTTTTTATTTGCTCAATGGCTTGAATTGTGGATCGCGGATCCAGTGCAGATGTAGGTTCGTCCATACACAAGACCGAGGGTCCCATTGCCATGGCCCTAGAGATCGCAAGCCTCTGTTTTTGTCCACCAGATAACTCTGCAGGAAAAGATTTCGCGTATTCAGTAAGATCAAATCTGTAAAGTAAATCAAAGGCAATCTGCTTGGCCTCTTCGTCACTTTTCATCGCGCTTACCTTTAATGGAACCGTGATGTTTTGTACAGCACTTAAGTGATCAAAAAGGTGATAGCCTTGAAAAACCATGCCGATGTCGTTGAAATCGACTGGAGTTCCGTTAATCGTGATATCTCCTTCGTCATAGGATTCCAGATTGTTTAAGACACGTAAAAGAGTGGATTTCCCAACACCAGAATGACCTAATAATACTGCGATTTCTCCTTTTTTCATAGAGAAGTTAACGCTTTTCAAAATGGCTTTTGAACCATATTTTTTACATAAATTATGACAGTGAAACATATTTCGACCTCCTCTCAATCATTTTCAGAATCCAAGAGATCACTATCGTCATTGTTAAATACATACAGGACACAATAAATAGAACTGTGACCGCATCAAACGTACGGCTTCTGATAATCGAAGCTTCTTTTGAAAGCTCCATGACCCCAATAATCGAAGCCAGGCTTGAATCTTTAATCAGGGTAATGATTTCATTTCCTAATGTGGGAATCATCATGCGAAATGCTTGCGGGATCACAATGTGCCAAGCGGTTTGCCAGGAACTCATACCCAGGGTTTTGGCCGCTTCAATCTGCCCTTTTGGGACTGCTTGTATTCCAGATAACACAACTTGGCTGATATAGGCGGCGCTATTGAGACCGATGGCCAAACTCGCAGCCCATAGCGCGGGAATAGTAATTCCTAATTGTGGAAGGACGTAGAACACAAACATAATTTGGATCAGCATCGGCGTCCCACGGAAAAATGACACATAGGCTTCGAGGGGAAATCGGATCCATTTAGAGGAATTTGAAAGTCCAACTCCCATGAGTGTTCCCAAGAGCATGCCAAGAACACCCGAGATTGCAGCAATCATGAGACTTAATAACGCTCCATGCAAAAGAGCAGGAAAATAATGAACAATTAAGGAAAAGTCGATCATTGGAAACCCCACTTTTTCTTCAATTCATCGAGACTCCCATCAAATATCATCTCCTCTAAGGCCACTTCTATTTCACTCAGCAATTCAGGATGCTTATTCGAAATCGCAAGTGAAACGGGATCGGAAGCATCTCCGAGAGGTTCAGAGATGAAATAGTCCTTTCCCAAATTCTTCGCAGTACTCAGAGCTGTAATAAAACCATCGGCTCTTTGGCTTTGAAGGGCAAATAATGCGTCAGCGGGAGCTGGTAATCTGATCATTTCAAGTCCATCAATCGATGAGGCATAAACATCAGCATGATATCCCTCATTTACCACAATCGTCAGGGATTTTAGTTTGGTAAGATCAACTGGCACCCTAGACACAATAACAAGTGGATCACCTGTCAGATAGGGTTTTGTAAACAAAACCTTTTTGGCGCGCTCTTCTGTTTTTGTGATCCCCGCAGCGATGAAATCAATCTGATTCATTTGTAGTTGGGGGAGTAGAGCGTCAAAAGGCATGTCGACAAGCAGCATTTCCTTTTCCAATTTCTGGCAAATCAGATTCGCTACATCAATGTCAAAACCTGTGATTTTACCATTTTCGATAAACGTATAGGGAGGATATTCAGCATTGGTTCCGACAATCAACTCCTTTTCATCATCGTGTTTGGGAATCAATTGAGATAATCCCACCAAAGCACAGATTATGAATAGAAACAAAATTAGATATTTCATGTTTGACTCACTTTGTAATGGAGGGCTTTGCAGACCTCTTTAAATATTTTTTTTATGTCTTTCACCGATGTCGGTGTGACTAATAGGGTGTTTTCTCCGGCTAATGTTCCCAAAATACCCATTTCTTCTTGGGCATCTAAGTAATCTCCGACAAAATCAGCAAGAGCTGGAATCGTTTTGATCACAATCATCGATTCATTATGGGCTACTTCAACAATGGCCAAGCGCAAGATTTCTAAGATTGTGTCCGTTTCGGGCAAATCATAGACAATCTTATCGCCCACTTTTCTTTTATTGATTCCTAAGCGTCTTAAATCACGCGATACTTGTACCTGATTGGTTTTCAACTGGTACTTTTCATTCAGTAATTTCACTAAAGTTGCCTGATCTTCGATCATTTCCTCTTTTACAAGAGTCTTGATCATTTCATATCTTTCGTTTGTGGAAGTTGTCATCATGCCTCCATGTGTATATTTATTCACTCAAATATGTATATTATTACAATCAAGAAATAAAGTCAATTCAAAAAAAAAATTAAATTAAGGGACGAAAAGGACATAAGGGACAAAAGGACATAAACGACCAGCTCAAAACCAGTCATTTATGTCCTTTTGTCCCTTATGTCCTTTTCGTCCCTTTTTTGTCCTTTACGTCCTTTGCATTAAGAACTTCAACGCATCTTGCTTCATCCGCAGATGGATCTGGTACAAGCCATTGGCCCGATTTGGGGTCAAACTGACCGCAATATCCAGATCCTCAATGAAAGTGGGGAGCGCCTTGATCACAACCTCAGGTGTCTCTCCGTTATAGGCTCGAATCAATAATTCGGCCAAACCAGCAGAAATCAAAGCATCAGACCAGGCTCGGAAATAGACGCGACCATCCTCAATCCATGAATGCAAATACATGGTACTTTGGCACCCTTGAACCTCATTAGACTCCACACGATGCTCCAAAGCCAGTTCTTCGCCCAATTTACCCAGTTCCATGATCTTTTCATACTTGTTCTCTTTCGTTGAACAGTTTGAAAATAAATCTTTGATTTTATTCTCGTTTTCAAAAAAAGAATTATACATAAATTACCCTTGAGGCTGTTTACAAATTTGGAATCAACTTAATTTGAGTTCTTTTCCCCTTGGAGACCACGGAATCGCAAGGGTCATATTAACCCAATATGACCCTTGCGATTCAGTGGCCTCCAAGGGAGAAAATAATCTCAAATAAAGCCATTCGAAATTTGTAAGCAGCCTCTTGATTGTAAAAACATTCTATCAAGAATTTAATTAAAAGGCCATTACAAATCCTATGCATACTCTTGCATACTCTTCTTGCGTTTAAGTTCCCGTTAATGCTAAAATGATTATTACATTGCTCATAAAAGGATTTTTTGAAAGGTATATGGCAAAAGAAGATACGATCAAGATGGATGGGGTAGTTGAGCAATCGCTCCCCAATATGCAATTTCTCGTTAAATTAGAAACTGGAATTACGATAAATGCACACCTATGCGGAAAGATGAGAACAAGGAACATTCGGGTCTTTGTTGGCGACACGGTTACCTGTGAATTGTCACCCTATGACCTTACGAAAGGGAGGATTGTCTACCGACAAAAATAGCGTCGGAAAGAAAATCCCATAAATCCTATTGATTTTATTTGTAAAGGTCACTAGAATAATATGCATTAAATTGCGGTATAACTTAGCTCATACTGAACATTATCCGCACCATATAAATTGCATTGGCCCAGATAGCTCAGAGGTAGAGCACTTGCATGGTAAGCAAGCGGTCGGAGGTTCAATTCCTCTTCTGGGCATAACAAATTAACAAAAACAAAAATTTTGTCTACGGAGGAAATTTAAAATGGCTAAAGAGGCATATAAGCGAGAAAAGCCACACCTAAATATTGGTACCATCGGTCACGTTGATCATGGAAAAACCACATTGACTGCCGCAATTAGTAAAACTTTGACGGAGAAATTCGGCGGAGAAGCAAAAGATTTCAATAAGATTGATAGTGCTCCCGAAGAACAGAAGCGTGGAATTACGATTAACGCATCGCATGTCGAGTATCAAACTAAGAACCGACACTACGCACATGTAGACTGCCCTGGTCACGCCGACTATGTTAAGAACATGATTACTGGTGCCGCTCAGATGGATGGAGCGATTCTTGTTGTGGCCGCTACTGATGGTGCGATGCCACAAACAAAGGAACATATCCTTCTAGCTCGTCAGATGCAGGTCCCTTCAATGGTTGTCTTCCTCAATAAGTGCGACATGCTTGGTGCAGATGATCAAGAGCTTCTTGACCTTGTTGAACTTGAACTTCATGAAATTCTTGAAGCTCAAGGTTATAAGGATGTTCCCATTATTAGAGGGTCTGCTTTGAAGGCGCTTGAAGGGGATGCGGAAGCTTGTGAGAAGATCGTTGAACTGATGGAAAAAGTTGACGAGACGATTCCTGAACCTAAGCGTGACTTTGATAAGCCATTCTTGATGCCGATCGAGGACGTGTTCTCTATCCCAGGTCGTGGAACGGTTGTCACAGGTCGTGTTGAGCGAGGTGTCATTAAACTCAACGACAAGATTGAAATCGTTGGGATTAAAGATACTCGTGAAACTGTTGCGACAGGTCTTGAAATGTTCAACAAGACTCTTGAAGAAGTTCATCCCGGTGAAAACGTAGGGGTTCTTCTCAGAGGGATTGAGAAAAATGAAGTTGAACGTGGAATGGTCCTCGCAGCGCCAGGAACTTGCACTCCACATATCGAGTTTAAAGGTCCTGTGTACGTGTTGAAGAAAGAAGAAGGTGGTCGTCATAAGCCATTCTTCAAAGGTTATCGACCACAGTTCTATATCCGAACAACAGACGTAACAGGTATTGTCGAGCTTCCTGCTGGAACAGAGATGGTGATGCCTGGTGATAATGTTCAGATCACTGTTAAATTGATTGCACCTGTAGCACTTGAAAAAGGGCAAAGATTCGCAATCCGTGAAGGTGGTCGAACAATTGGTGCAGGAACTGTATCAGAAGTCATCAAATAATTGATGTGAGCCCAATGATTTGGGCTCATTTGGGTGTGTAGCTCAGTTGGTAGAGCAGCGGTCTCCAAAGCCGCCGGTCGGGGGTTCGAGTCCCTCCGCACTCGCACCAAATATAAACAAATTGAGCAAGTATGAACCTAATGGATACTAAAAAAGGGCAAAGTTCAGCATCAGAATCCGTAGGCTTCTTTCGAAATATCGCTAGATTTTTTGGAGATGTGAAGCAAGAGATTCAAAAGATCACCTGGACGAATAAAGAAGAACTACGAGTTTACACGAAAATAGTAGTCGGAGCGACTTTTGTACTCGGATTGGGAATATATGCTGTAGATGTGATTCTACGGACAAGTCTCGACGGGCTTAGTAACATCATACATTGGATTGCAGGATAAAAGGTAAGGAACATGTCAGTGAAGTGGTACGTTCTCCAAGTTCTTTCCGGACAAGAGAAAAAAACAAAACGCTCGATAGAAGAACAGGCGCAAGCCCACAATATACTAGAGTATATTGAAGAGGTTCTCTTACCGACTGAAAATGTTTCTGAGGTGAAGCATGGTGAGCAAAAGGTCGTTGAAAAAAAGCTTTGGCCAGGCTATCTCCTGATTAAAATGGATCTGAATGACGACTCTTTTCAATATGTGAAAAATGTCAATGGTGTTGTGGCATTCTTAGGGGGTGCTGTTCCCACTTATTTAACGGATAAGGAAGTTGAAGAAATCCTGAAAGATCTTCACGAAAAGAAAGAGACGATCACGCAAAAACATCAGTTCCAGGTCGGAAGTACCGTTAAGATTATTGAAGGACCATTCGTCAACTTCCTGGGCACGATTACAGAACTTTTTCATGACAAAGGGCGTCTTAATGTTATGGTCTCGATCTTTGGAAGAGATACGTGCGTAAAAGACCTAGATTTTGCCGATGTGGAAGAAGTGGAAGAAGATTATAATTAATTTTTCAAAACCTTCTGAGTTTATCTATTTTTTTGCTTTTTAATAGCAAGAAACTTATACTCAAAGAGATAGGAACTAAAAGAAAATGGCTAAAAAGAAAGTTGAAAAGGTTATTAAGCTGCATATTCCGGCTGGGAAGGCGAATCCTGCGCCTCCAATTGGACCTGCTCTTGGTGCGGCTGGTGTGAATATCATGGCATTTTGCAAGGATTTTAATGCTCGTACGCAAACAAAGGCCGGAGATGTTTTACCAGTTGTGATTAAGGTATATGCGGATAAATCTTTTGATTACATCACGAAGGAACCCCCGGTTCCTGAGTTGATCAAAAAAGAATTAGGAATCGAAAAAGGATCTGGAGTTCCCAATAGAGATAAGGTTGGGCGCATCACACGGGATCAGGCTTTGAAGATTGCACAACGAAAGATGCAAGATTTGAATGCTCATGATGAAGCTGGGGCGATCAACATTGTTTTGGGAACGGCACGGTCAATGGGAGTTGACCTAGTAGAGGAAGTAGAGGAAGTAGAGGAAGTAGAGGAAGTAGA
>JAAKFL010000040.1 GCA_011065065.1 Chlamydiota bacterium
TACGGCCTGGCTCCATAGTGCACAAGAAATACTTGCAAATGAATCACCAAAACCTTAAAAGGCAAGTGAAGAATTAAAACCAGGATAATTGTTTTGAAGAAAGATAATCTCTTTGTTTTGGTGGCAATTGTTTTCATGTCTGCAGCGATGGTGTGGTTTATGTTTCAGAACCAGACTGTATCGCCACGCGTAATGGAGAATGACGAGGTAGCCCAAGTGTTTGAAGAAGAGTATGGTGCCAAGCCCTATACTGGCAAAAAAGTAATCCTGGCCGAAGCTGAGTGGAAAGAGCGTCTCAAGCCAGATGAATTTTGGGTGATGAGAGAAGAAGGGACCGAACCATCGGGTACTGGCAAATATGACAAGTTTTATGAAAAAGGGATTTACAATTGTGCCGCTTGTGGACTTCCGCTTTTCAGTTCGGACACAAAATATGACTCTAGAACAGGATGGCCCAGTTTTTGGGCTCCCATAAACCCTTCTCATGTGGGATATCGAAATGACAAGTCGTTATTCTCGACCCGTGTTAAAATCCATTGCAATCGATGTGAGGGGCACATTGGACATGTGTTCAAAGACGGCCCTCCGCCAACGGGTCATCGTTATTGCGTCAATTCTATGGCGCTGAAATTTGTGCCTGAGGGTAGATCTCAATCAGAATAAATCATCGGTTTTACTTAGAGCGGTAGACGTAGACCTTCGTGCGATAAAAGTCATTGACCTTGATCACCTGCTCCGGCTCCCACCCAGGAATGGCAAATGTATTGCTGACAATCAATGTGCCCGGCTTAAGCTCTTCTTCAAACTTCTTTTTTAGCCTCTCCATCGCACCAGGATACAGGTAGCACACAATCAACGAAGCATCTTCTAAAGAATCTAGATAAAAATCCTTCCAGTACAAGGTCATGTTTGAAAAACGATAAATTCTTTGAAGGATATAGGTATAAAGCCAAGGCATCGGTGAAACCTCATAAGCCTGAATTTCTGCTTCAGGATACAGAGAGGCCAACCGAAAAGCTAAGGCTCCCCAACCACACCCTAACTCATATACTTTACCTTCAACTCGGTCAGGAAGAACTTCTTCAATACATTTTTTGACTTTTGATGAAGATGGCATTGGAGATATCCCATATTTTAGGGTCGAATAGACAATACTTGCAGAAACAATAATTAAGAACATTATAAGAATAAATCCAAATAAAATCCACATATACCGATAATAATTAAAAAATCGATTTTTGGCAAAGAGAAAGCCTCCGTGATTAAACGATCGCAAGTTGGTCAATATTAATAATATGGACCAACTTGCGATCGTTTAATCACGGAGGCTTTCTCAAAGCCAAAATCCCGATTTTTTAATCATTATCGGTATAAATCAGCCGATACTCTCTAAATAAAAAAAGAACCAATCAAGAAAAGTGGGAAAGGTCATGCTGTTTTCTCGTCTTCCATTCCCCGGATCGCTGACCGTATTCGTTGAGCCAGAGTAGTAAACATTCCCCATTTCATTTTTCGGATACCACTCTTTCCAAAAACACTGAAAAAATGGGCGTCCAAACGATTCATAAAAAGGAATAAGTGATTGGGGATCAACAACTTTTCCTTGAGTTGTCAGGAGCGACGCTTCAGTATCGACAAGGGCATAAAATCGCTTACACACTTCGGGCATGATCCGGGTGCTGATAATCCCAGAATCCGTTGACTTGGAAAATCCGTTATGGACCTCCATAAAGGCCATGTAATCTTCAGGAAGAATAAATTCAGCAAACATCTCTTGTAAGGCGATACTTTCTTCCTCAGTCATGGGTGAGCACCCATGAAAAAATCCATTACCATCTTTAAAAGCATAAATCATATGAGCCACAAGGGGACCATCAGTATGTTTTTGAGCCACAACAATGCCAATATCTTCGACACAGTCAAAAAACTGACTAATCGATTCCAGACTTTTGGGATGAAAAGGAAGCTTTGAAATCCAGTAATCACGTGTAAACTCCACACGATCAGGAGTTTCCAACTGAGCGAGCTCGTACCATCCACGGGATAATGAGGGAACAGTCAACGAAATATCTTCCCATGAAACATCCGGTGAGTCATGGAGGACAATGACTTTATAAAAACTTCCCCCTTCCTGTTTATCAGATACTTGGGAAAAATAATCTTTAATATGATCTTCAATCAAAATAGTTGAATAACCCTTTACTAATATTGATGTCTTGACTAATTTCACTATCGATGTAGAAAAAAAAATTTACAAGGAAAATATGGATCCCAACCATGGAATAATCATGGGAGTCAACCTCCCCGATGGTTTTAAATGCCCTGGATCCCATCACGACTACGCGGAAATCATCCTCATCGACAAGACCCAACCGGGCATCCAACCAGTACTCTATGAAATTCGAAATGAGGCACTTAAGGAAAACCTTTTTCATGAACAGAAGAACATGATTGATTTGGGTCATGGCTCGTTTGTCATGATGGGCGGCTGTTTATCCATTGATCGAAGTGCCAAGGTGATTCGCTTTGCCAAAAGTGAATCTCACTCACCGGTCCAGTATACGATCTCATATAAACATCTCATCATTGCTTGTGGCTTAAGACATGCCATGGGGAGCATGGAACAGCTGAACGATTTCTGCAAAGGATTGCAGGTACTTGTCGAAGCGTCACAAATTCGGGAAAAAATCCCGAAAAAGATTGTGTCGCCCTTCGGAGTCTTCACCTCAACAGGCAAACCACACAAGCATTCATGGAATCAAGACGCCAGCCAGGAAATTGAGACTCTGGCGCTTGGATATCTTAAAACCCGCTTAAAAGAAAAGGATATTCAGGAGTTTATTGAAAAGTATACTCGATTTTTTGAAGTTCAAATCTAAAAGGCGCAATTGATTCATTGCGCCTTGAAAGTCAGATTAAATGCGACCAGTCGCGATCATTTTGTAGGCATCTTTTTGCTTATAACTACTTTCAATCAGCAGAGCAACGTTATTAGCTTTCACCTTATCCCCTTTTCGTACCAATTTCTTGATGACTGAGAGATAATGATCATTCCGCTTCCAGGAACTTTCGATCAGTGAAATCATTTTCAAAGCTTCATCAATATTACGACTCCCTAAATACATTTTCACAAGTTTCTCGTACTGATCATTGCGCTTCCAGGAGCTATCAATATAAGGGATAGTGGTTAAGACTTTGGAGATCTCTCCTTTCCTTTCGAAAACTTTAATAATCTCCTCATACTTATCATTCATTTTCCAAGTATTTGAAATATTTGGAATGACCTCAAGAGCTTGGTCATACATTCTTTTTTCCATAAGTTGTTCAGCCAAAAAGAGCCATGCTTTTTCACTTGTCGATTCACCCCCAGCATTTCTGATAATCAGCTTAGCTTGAGAAAAATCATCAGTTTCCAGTGCATGAGCTACCAGTTCAGAAACCACCAGTTCAGCAACTTTTTCATTTTCCATTGCCCTGATAGAATGATAAAGCTCTTCAGCCTCCATACATTCTTCAAGCTTCCGAGTTATATTCTTAAGACTTTCTTCTAATTGTTTAACGAACTTAATCTGGCCTAGCGCAATAAACATCTCATCGAATCGACTTTCATTTAGGAAAAGTTCTGCAAGTTTAACACTAGATTTAGAGGCCTGATAGGAAATGCTCATCAACTTTATGGTTTTCATTGCTGAATCAAACTGTTCTGCTGCGACATAATGATCGAAGATATTCTCGAAAATTTTTAAAGTATGTCTTTCAGCATTGTCAAGCTTATTGTTGAATAGACTTCCGTCAATTACCAACTTCCGTCCAGCAAGTGAAAAAAAGAGTTTCTTAATCTTTTTATGAAGTGCTCTTGCGACACGGAGATATCTTTCTGGATCATTTTCAATTTCGGCAAGATCGTCAGCAATTGGTTCATAAGAAGGATCAATTCTTGAAATCGACTTCTCAACCAATCTGACCATTTTTGCTCCATCAAGAGACCCCTCAACATCAACAGGACTGACATGTTTTAAATAAAGATCCCATGCATATTCTTGGTTTGTCCCGACTGGACTGAGAGTGACTGTTGATCCACTATAACGTAACTCCATTCTAGGAGTACTGTATATCATATCTCCACCACCACCGCTCATATTACTCATTTTTCTCAACAATTCTAAATCAGCTTTTGTTGTATTAAATTCCATATTTATCCTCCATTTGTGAATTTACGTGTTTAAATAAGTTGAAGATCATAAAAAGGCGCATTGGTATCATTGCGCCTCAATAGTCGGATTATACGCGACCAGTCGCTATCATTTTGTAAGCTTTTCCTTGTTCGTATTCACAGTCCATCATACCTACGATTTTTAATGCAGTTGTTTTATCCCCAATTCGAACCCGATCCTTGATGAGGGTGAGATAAATTTTATCTTGCTCATAAGAGCAATCCATTCTACGAACAATTTTCAAAGCAGCCTCAACATTCCCTTTACCCTTATAATAGTTGACGATTTTCTTATACTCCTTATCCTGTTCATAAGAATCGTTCATTTTAGAAATGATTTTTAAAGCACTGCTAATGTTCCCATTAGTACTATAATGCTTAATAATTTCCTTATACTGCTTATCTCGTTCGTATGAATCACCCATTCTAGAAATCACCGTTAAGGCTTCTGATATCTTCTCTTTTTTGATTAATATTTTAATGATCGCTTTGTACTGTTTTTCTTTTTCGTAATCATCCGGAATGTTCGGGATGACTTCCAACGCCATATCATATTCTTTCCTCGAAATGAGTTTTTTCACCAAGTTGATCCAGGCTTTTTCCCCTGTCGATTTATTACCAGCTCTCGCAACAATGTTTTTAGCTCTTAAGATATCATCTGATTCCAATGCGTGATTCACCATTTCAGAAATCATGATCTTGGCAACATCTTCATTTTTCATTCTTTTGATGCCACTGCAAACCTCTCTATCCTCCACAGATAACGCAAGCATCTTAGTAAATTTTTTGAGTTGATCATCTAATTCAGTTGTGAACTCGATTTTGTTAAGCACTGAAAACATCTCATCATGCCGCCCTTCTTTGAAGTAAAGGTTAGCCAGTTTGTAGTAACACAATGAGGCCTGATAAGATTTCGAAATTGAACTGATCGCTTTTAACGCGGCATCAAGATCCCCTTTCATCACATGATGATCAAAAATATTCTCAAACACCTTTAATGTGTGCCTTTCAGCTTTGTCAAGATGACGATTAAATTGACCACCGGAAATCAATAGTTTATCTTTGCGTCCTGTGATTTCAAAAAAGAGCTTTTTAATTTTTTTGTGTAGTAAGATTGCAGTAGTGAGATATCTGACGGGCTCACTTTCAATGTCTTCAAGATCATCAGGGATTGATTCATAAGATGTGTCTATTTTTGAGATCGATTTCTCAATCGTTCGAATTGCCTTGGCTCCGTCAGAAATCGTCTCAACTTCAGTGGGACTGATGTGCTCTAAATAAAGCTTCCAAGCTAATTTGCGATTCGAACTCACTGGTGTTAAACTGAGATCTGATCCGCAACAATCTAACGTCATTCCACCAGATCTCATTATCGTTCGCCCACCAGAGATATTTACTGAACTACCGAATGTAAATGATGAACCATCATAATATGTGATATGCATTTTTAACCTCCATTTGTGAATTAACAACTTAAGATGAGGACTATATACATGCAGAATGATTAACACAAGAAAATTGCGCTGAGAATACTTTCTCAACAGGTTCTTTGTTCATATATGTCTTAGACAATTGAACGCGAAGATGCGCATACGCGCCAACCTAGTTATCACAATCACCGATCAAGAATTCCTTAAGCAATATGCCGTCCCTTCAGGACTCAGTGTTATGGGATGTCCTTGACCTAGTATTCCGCTCCGCTCCATACTAGGCTTTCAGATGCCGTCCTTCCAGGACTTTTCCTTGAGTCCTGGAAGGACGGTATCTGACAGCCTAGGGTGGAACGAAGTGGAACCCTAGGAAACAAATCCCCTAAATATTTGAGTCCTGGAAGGACGGCATATTGTTTAAGGAATTGTTGATTAGTGACGTTAAAATCCTCAATCATTTGGGAAGAGAATTTTTGATCCTATTAAATGCAATAGCTTGTTCATGCAATGATGAAAAATAGGGTAATTTTGAAAAAGCATCTGAATGGATCTCGTTTAACCTGATTAATCCAATATCTGCTTCTGATACTTGATACGAAAAATCCCCTAAAAATCTCGAAAATCGTTTCACTTCCTTATTGAATACTGTATGATCGTTTGCATAAATTACTACGCAATTCCTGATACGTTCTACAGAACCGACTAGTTTCTCAATACCTATTTTTAAATCTCCTTCAGCTTGTTTTAAACATTTTTGAGGAGAAAATAATCTCGATCTAAATTCCATAGTGGCTTCGTCGTAGGTATGAACACATCCCCATTTAACTCTTGCTAGTGAAACTAAGGTTTTTTTCACGTTAAGTGCATGTCCCTTCACAAGCTCTGCAGTGATAAAGTGATTGGAAAGTACTCCCGAAACTGCCCTCCACTGTTTACAAACTGACTTTGAAACCGCCCATGAAGGAATATCTAAATGCTTGATGATCCCATATTGAATTTCGATTGGTAAGTCAGAATAACACAAACCTTCAACAGAATTCATACACCTCCCAAAATTATCTACATTTTTAATAACGTTATTGATACTATCTTTTTTTCCTTTAATCTTAAATGTTTTTCAATCCATCAATGACTTCGTTTTGGAAAAAACAACCTGCTCTCCTCTATGGTCTCGCTCTCTACCTTGGAATCGTTTTAGCGATAGGACATTTATGGTCTCTTTTTCCGATTTTTCTCATTGGCACTTCCCTAATTCTAGGTCAAGAGATTCGAAGGTTCTTATTATTCGCGTTGATGCTCATATCTGCTTTTGGTTTTATCCATATGGCTATTGTCCTGCCACCGGACACCCCAATAGATGGAACGGCACACATTCATATCTCGTCAATCAAACCTTACCGTTCTCGTTTCAATGAAGGATACATCTACCAAGGAACTCTTAAATCCTTTTCATCAGGTCATGTCGTGGCTCGTAATGTCCCTTTTTCTCTCAAGTTCCCGCGAAAAAAAAATGTCACTCGTCCTCTGGCAAATTGTGACTACATTGTTCAAGCCACACTCCGAAAATCTGATCGAGGTCATGTGTATCTTTCTGTCAAGAAAGGAACCGAATGGAACGCTGTTCCATGGACTTGGAGTCCCGCTGAATGGCGCATGCAAAACAAAATGAATGTGCGTCAATACATCAACGAGAAAATTCCCCATCAAAAATCTGCTCCGTTCTTATGTGGCATCGCCACAGGACTATTTGATGACAACACTCTCCATGTAGAACTCAGCCGATTTGGACTCCAACACATCATGGCCATCTCAGGATTTCATTTTGCTCTCGTCGCCTTACTCTTAAGCCTGGGTGCGCGCTGTTTTCTCACTGAAAAATCAGCAGCCAGTGTCGTAGTCATTCTCCTCACCCTTTACTTCATCTTTTTAGGGGTGACTCCGTCAATACTCAGAGCTTGGATTATGGCGACCATCTTTTTTATGGGGACGGTTTTGGAAAAACAAAGCCGTCCACTCAATTCTTTAGGTATCGCGCTGATTGTCGTTTTAACTCTCGATCCTTTAAGCGTCTCGACCATTGGCTTTCAATTCACATTTTTGGTCACAGGATCGATATTGCTGTTTTACTCTCCCATTGAATCCGCTCTCCGCCCCCTGATGAAAAAACGCTCACTGAGCCAGCTGGTTCAGATGGACCTCTTCAATCAGCACGGTTATGTTGTTCTCAATGCCCTGCGTAAAATCCTTGCGTTAACCATTTCAGTCCAGATTGTCGCCGCACCCCTCATCCTTTTCTTGTTTCAAAAATTTCCTTTAATGAGTTTGATATACAATGCTTTTTTTCCTTTTCTGGTGAGCATTTCAATTTTTCTTTTACTGATAGGATTATTTTTGAGCCCTGTATCTCCAGTGGCGAACCTCATTCACGCGATTAACAGTGCCTACACAGAATATGTGCTCAATTTGGCCTATCAGATGCCGATGAGTCTTGATTTTTGGGTTCGGATGGAGAGCTTTTCAGCAAGTCTTTTGGTGGTCTATTTTTGTTTTGTCATGACAGTGGGAATTTTGATGAGGGGATGGATGGAAAATCGGCAGATGGAGAGGCGGGACCTGGCCTTTGTATAACGAAGTATGAACTTGACTATTATTTTTATAACCATTAAATTACTAACATTAAATGGCGGACGTAGCTCAGTTGGTTAGAGCGCTGGTTTGTGGTACCAGATGTCGCGGGTTCGAATCCCGTCGTTCGCCCATCTTTTCCCTGCAATACTTTAGAAATTTTCAACGCAAAGATGCAAAAGTCGCTAAGACGCAAAGGTCCTAGTGGAATGTGACCATTCTTTGCGTCTTGGTGTTTTTGCCCCTTTGCGTTAATGTATTATTCCTCCGCGTGACTTTACAAGATCCCCTCTTCTCTGCTAAACCTAAATTAACTAGAGTTTTAATTCTAAGTATCCTATGTTATCTATTTTTCGTGTGGGGAAGAATGGCCAGAAGAAAAAAATCGACAACTCGTAAAAAACGAAAAACTTCAAAGACGATGATTGAGCCTCATGCTCATCACAAAACAGCGGAAGTTATTGGATTTCTTACGCTTGCGGTTTCGTTCATCTTATTTTTAAGTCTTATCAGCTTTGCTTATGGGAATCACCACTCACAAAATTGGGTAGGAGCCATCGGTTATTCCATCGGCTGGATCCTCCATTCTTCATTGGGTGTGACAAGCTATGTTCTCTGTGTTTTTATTGGCTGGATTGGCTGGCAAAAACTGTTTGATAAAGAGATTAAGCACTTTAAGATCAAGGTTATGTATTTCTTATTATTGACATTCTCTCTGGGTATTTTGCTCAGTCTGATCGAAGATGAGTATCCCTATCTAGGACGTAGTCTTTCCGAAATTTTTTACCCTTCATCCGCCCGATATCCAATTCCGTATCATTTGGGTGGTCTCCCCTTAGTTTATCTCTATCGAGATCTTCCTTCGTTTAACTTGAAGCTGATCTTTAACTCTGTCGGAGTCCTTTTGATCTTTTCCAGCACGTTCTTTGCCAGCTTGCTGTTCTTTTTCAATATCCCCCTTTCTGAAGGGCTGAAATGGATCGCTTCAAAGTTCAAACGGGTGAAAAATGTGGATGCTGAGGTGGTGGATGACGATGAAAGTGATTTTATGCGCTTCGTCAAACTTCGAATGCCCTCGCTGCAACAATCGTGGGCTCCTGAAACTGTCGAGGCGGAACCGGTTCACATGCCGGAAATGTTGGCGATTCAACCGAAACGAGAGTTATTATCTCGACCCTCATTGACAAAGAAACCACGCATTCAGTCTGCTCCCAAATTTGAAGAGCTAGAGGAACCAGCACCGAAACCTCGTCTCAATAAAAGAGAAGCTGCTTTGAGTGCACAAAGAGTTTGGAACGGAGATTACAAGGACTATAAGCTCCCACAAAACAATTTGATCACTCCACCGGCTAAAGTGGACCAAACCTCTTTGAAAAATGATTTAAAACGGCAAGCTGAAGTTTTAGAAGAGACTCTATCAAGCTTTGGAATTGAAGCCAAAGTGGGACAAATCAACTGCGGCCCCACCATCACCTCCTTTGAAGTCCATCCTGCTATCGGAGTGAAAGTACAAAAGATCAAAGCACTCGAAAACGATATTGCCTTGAATATGGAAGCGGCTTCCATCCGCATCATTGCACCAATTCCCGGAAAAGCGGCTGTCGGTATTGAAGTGCCCAATCCTCATCCTCAAGAAGTGGGCTTCCGCGAGATGCTGACGGCCTATTCAAGACTTCCGAAAAAACACAAAATTCCACTTCTCTTGGGAAAATCAGTGACAGGCGAATATATGATGACCGATTTGACAAAAATGCCCCACTGTATCATTGCAGGGGCGACGGGCTCTGGAAAATCGGTCTGTATCAACACCATTGTGATGTCCCTCGTTTTCAATGCGCGGCCTGATGAAATTCAGTTGTTGATGATTGATCCAAAAAAAGTGGAACTCACCCCTTATTCCCTTCTTCCACACATGATCGCACCGGTCATCACAAGTCCTCAAGAGGCTTATACAGCGATGCAGTGGCTTGTGAAAGAGATGGAAAAACGATACGAGATTCTGAATAAGCTTCATTTCCGCAATATCGATGGATTCAATAACAGAAAAATCGATCTGGAAAAAGAGAAAGAGCTCAATATCGAAGTCCCAGAAAAACTCCCTTTCATCGTCGGCATTGTGGATGAGTTGGCAGATTTAATGATGGTTTCGAACCACGACATAGAGACTCCCATTGCACGCATCGCACAGATGGCTCGTGCTGTTGGCATTCATCTTATTCTCGCCACCCAGCGCCCATCACGAGAAGTGATCACTGGGCTCATTAAAGCTAACTTCCCAACACGTATCTGCTTCAAAGTTTCAAGTGGAATCAACAGCAAAATCATTTTGGATACGACTGGTGGAGAACAGTTATTGGGTAACGGGGACATGCTCTTTTTACCTCCAGGTACTTCTAACCTTACCCGTGTACAAGGAGCTTACATCAGCGACCACGACATTCTTGAAGTGGTCCGGCACATCTGCGGCCAAGCCCCAACCAACTACCGCATTCCCACATTCACAAACATCAGCAACCGGGAAGGGTTTGACCTGTTTGATCCTCCGGGCAGCGAACGAGACGTCATGTATGAGCAGGCCATGAGTGTGGTTGTCAGCACGGGAAACGCATCGACAACCTTTTTACAAAGAAAACTGAAAATTGGATATGCAAGAGCCGCGAGTCTTATGGATCAACTCGAGGAAGCTGGAGTCGTGAGTCCTCTCGATGGCAGCAAAGCGAGGCAGGTGCTTGCAACCTCAACGCAAACGGAGGAATCATGAAGGGTTTTTGTCCCCTCGCATCAGGATCGAAAGGAAACAGCATCTACCTCGGAACTGAACAAACGAAAATTCTGATTGATGCCGGAATTAGTGGCAGGGCCGTCAAAACCCGTCTTGCAGAAATTGACGTGGACATCTCTGAGCTCGATGCCATTTTGATCACGCACGACCATCACGACCACATTCAAGGGTTGAAAGTTCTCGCCTACCGACACGGAATTCCCATATTTGCGAATACTGAAACTGCAAAAGGAATCGTCAACACCTTTTACGACTGTCCCAAATTTAAAATCTTCACAACGGGAGAATCCTTTGAATTTGGCGATCTCGAAATTCACCCCTTTAGTGTCTTACACGACACTGTGGATCCTGTGGCCTTTACGATCAAAGTGAATTCATTAAAGCTGGGCTTCTGTACAGATTTAGGGTTTGTGACTCCGAATGTCCGTCATCAGTTACAAGGTTGCGATCACCTTTACCTTGAAGCCAACCATCAGCCCTCCATGGTTGACGCCTGTCCAAGGCCGGCTTTTTACAAGAATCGGGTCAAGGGACGTCAGGGGCATCTCTCGAATAGTGACTGTGGACAATTATTGGCTGACGTTTGGCATCATGATTTGAAGCATGTTTATTTAGCTCATCTATCGAGTGAGTGCAATACACCTGAAACTGCGTTAGGGGTAGTCAATCAGATCCTTGAGGAGCGTGGGATGGGTGTGGAGATGTCGATAGCGCCGCAGCATGGAATTGGGAAGGCGACTTTGTTCGAAGAAACCTGTCTCAAAAGCGCCAGCTAAATTTAACCGCGAAGAACGCGAAGAACGCGAAGACGCGCGAAGAATGAACTTATCTTCGCGCGTCTTCGCGTTCTTCGCGTTCTTCGCGTTCTTCGCGTTCTTCGCG
>JAAKFL010000041.1 GCA_011065065.1 Chlamydiota bacterium
TGAGTGATAAGCCTTTTTCGGCTGTGAGGTATAGGAAAAAGTCTTTGAGGATCTCATGCATCATCAGAAAGCATTAGGGTCATAGGGATTTACTTTTCCAAATTTCTTTCGAGCCCATTCATCAACTTCTTCTTCATTGAGCTCTCGAGAAATGTTATACTCCTCCGACAACCAACCAAATAAATCGGCGTCACGGCACTTTTCCGAACAAAAAGGCCATGTCGAGTTTTCATCGATGACCTCTGGCTTGATCACCTCTTTATGACATTGTGGGCACAATTCCGACTTCACGACTAAGCTCATCTTGAATTTCTTGAATTTGTTCAGGGGTGGGTTTCAAAACAGGCAAACAGATCACCTCTTCCGTATCTGTGATCTCATACAGGTATGCAGGACAATTGTTGTGCATGATCTCTTGACGAAAGATAAACACCTTTTTTCGGGCGAGGAATAGTGCCAATATGAAAGCACGAAGCTGATCTTCAGGAGATTCCTTTTCACTATATTCAAAAAATAATTCGAATGCTCGCTCGAGAAGTTCTTCCGGTTCTTTGGGAACATCAGGGCCCAAAGGAACGTTGGCACGCCAGTAGCTGCGTGATCTTTTTATTAGATCCTTGTCTTCGTGTTCCTTCCAGTAGTCAAAATAAATGTCTTCACGATCAAAATGTCCCTCTTTCTCTCCTTCAGAAATAATCGAAATGTATTCAGAACCTGGTTCAAATTTTTTCTTGGTTTTTGAACAAGACCGACTTCGTCTGGGTATCACGGGTTTATGTAATGGATTTCCTGCCATACTGAAATGATAGCAGGAAATCTATTTTATACTCAATCAAGCTGAAGAGTTGGTTTTTTACCAACTCTTCAGCTTGATTGAGTATAGTTCTAGAAGTCGAGATGACGGAGATAAGCGTCGCCTAGTGGAAAGGACCCCTCTGGTTTTCCTGTGTCACGCAGGCTCTTAAAGCTGCTGATGACTCGGTTGGCCAGAACTTTACCCAGCTGCACCCCTTCTTGGTCAAAGGAGTTGATATCCCAGGTAAACCCTTCGAACGCTACGCGGTTTTCGTAGAGGGAAAAAAGTGCTCCCATTGCGAACGGAGTCAACTGTTCGCCAAATATGATTCTTGAAGGTCGATTCCCTTCAAACTGCTTATTGGGGTTATCGTCAGTTTTCCCTGTTGCCAAAGCGATAGATTGAGCGAACATATTACCCAAGAGTTTTTCCTGGTTTGTGGTTCCATCAATGATGGTGTCGTCACCATACTGAGACTCCTTGAATCCGATAAATTCCAGAGGAATGATTGGTGTTCCCTGATGAATCAGCTGGTAGAATGAATGCTGCGCATTCGTTCCGGGTTCACCCCAAAATATCATTCCCGTTTCAAAATCCACGCGGATTCCATGTCGGTCAATATGTTTCCCGTTTGACTCCATAGCCAGTTGCTGGATATGAGCAGGGAATCGTCCTAATGCACTGCAATAAGGAATCAGGGCGATTGTTGGGGCACCTAAGAAATTATGGTCCCAGATGCTGAGCATTGCCAGCATTAGAGGCATATTTTCATGGATATTGGGATTTAGAGCCACTTTATCCATCGCGTTCGCTCCACGCAGGAATTTCCAAAACGACTCAAAGCCCAAAGTAAACGAAAGCAATACTGCACCATACATCGCCGTGGTGCAATAACGTCCTCCGATAAAATCCCAGCTATAGAAACATTCCAGGAATTTACTTGAATCATCGAGAGGGCTTCCTTTTCCAGTCATTGAGATGAAATGTTTTTGGGGATCCAGTCCCGCTTCCTCAAACTTTCTTCGCATGAATTCATAATTGGTTTTGGTTTCCAAAGTAGACCCTGACTTTGAAACCACAAGAACCAACGTGTTCTTCATATCAACTTCATCGAGGACTCTAGCCGTTTCATCGGGGTCGACATTGGAAACAAAGTGAGCATTTCGTTCAGGTTTCTGCAGAAAGTGTAGAGCGCGGTAAGCCGCTTCAGGTCCCAGATTGGAACCCCCGATTCCGATCATAATCAGATCGGTGAAGCGATTCTCAGAATCCACTTTTTTGAGAAACGCCTTCAACTTATCAAGTTCGACTCGCTCAGCTTCAGTGGCCTCTTTTGCAATTTTAGACGTATGGGGATTTTCAAAGAAATCACGCATCGCTGTGTGCATGACAGATCGCTCTTCACTTGGGAAGCCTTCGATCTTGTTCATGATTGATCCAGACTGCATCGCTTTCATTTTTTCTATGACTTGTGCCTCAGTCGCAAGACCTGTTAACGCTTCGATCACCTCGTCAGTGATACGGTCGGTGGCATACATGAGTTTATACCCACAAGCCTCTTGGATGTATTTATCGATCCTGTCGGGAGTGAGGTTACCTTTCTTAGTGAGATCAAAGGGGTTTTGAGCAAGAGTGCGAAGTTTTTCGGAAGCACGAAATTTTGTGAAAGCGAGCTGACTCCCGGTCGATGTTGATGTTGTCGCCATACGGCCTCCTTCTTTTTTTGTCCCCATATAATCATGATGTCTTAAGGTAGGAGAAAACTCAAGCGAAAACAGGAAATATTCTATATTTCTAATAATCAACTATTTAATAAGACATCCTGTCCATCCTGTCCATCCTTGCTATCCTTTTATCCTGTTATCCTGTGCTAAAAAAACAGGATAAAAGGATTGTAAGGATGGACAGGATGTGGTTATTTCCCGATATGACTAGTACCCTATCAACTTTATTTTGCCAAGTGGGGCCGCGTCAAAGCCCCGGGATTGAACGATCTTAAGTGGATCAATATTGATAATATTGATCCACTTACGATCGTTCAATCGCGGGAGCTTTCACGCAGCCCCACTTGGCAAAATAAAGTTGATAGGGTACTAGAACCCTTTGTGTTTAATTATTTAAGTACCTTTGCAAAAAAACCTAATTCCTTTATTTTCTAAGCTTTCAATAATACTTAAGGTGACCATGGAACTAGCTAGTCCATTAATCAGCAGAAGATCTCCCTTAGAATCTGAAAAAGAGATCAATAAAGAAGCCCAAAAAATTGTGGATTCTGCCAAATGCCTCTGCCAGAAAAATCTCCCCAAATATCCTCGTCACTGTAAGAATCACGGATTTAAGTATTCCAATCTCTCTCGATTGAAAAAAATTGGCCCCAATGTGACGAAAATCCATTGCAAGATCAATGCAAAAAACAAAATCACACATGAAATTCGGTTCATTGATGAACTCAAAAATCTCGTCAAACTATTTCCCAACTTAAAGACTCTTATGATTCCAGGTTGCAAAGTAAATCGCTACTATGTTTCTTCTAATCCATTAGTTGGTCTATCAGATTTACATTATTTATCATTCAATATGCTTCGGTCACGTGTGGGATTTTTCGGAAACTCTTTTGCCCAACTTGCCGACCGGATCACAACGCTCATATTATCTGGACTAAATCAAGATAACAGTAAAAGAATTCATCTTCTCTCCAAATTCTCTCAACTTAAATTTTTGACTCTCAATGGAAGTAAACAAGTTGATTTTAGAAAAGTCAAACTGATCTTTCCGAAATCCTTAAAAAGATTGACCATTTCAGAAGGTCCCGTGCTCTTAACCGACGAATCTTTTTCAGAAGTTAGAACGCTTAAAAAATTGGATCTGACAGCCTGCGAAGAAGGTCTCTCGGATCATTCACTTATTTACATTAGCGAAAACAAATCATTAGAAACTCTTCTCATCAATGGAACAAAGAATGAATTCACTAATGATGGAGTATTCTACTTATCTGACCTGAAGCTGCGATATTTTGGCATCACCTCATTGAATTTCGTTTCTGAAAATGCTCTGCTTGATCTTTTAAACAAATTATCTCTCGAAAGTTTACGGATTTGTGATTATGGGGAAAAAGCCTTTATCAATGCCGCTCTTAAAATCCAGAAAAATCTGACTGTTTTTGAAACAGACCAAGATATTAATCTTCCCTCAGAAGATAAAGGCAATGGTACACTTGCTCCTCTCGAAAAATTAAAAATCTTTAGAATCTTCAAGAGACGCTCTCTCTATAACATGTTTATTCAAGCATTATGGGAAACTGATAGAAAGTCTTTTCTCCCCAATTTAGATCAAGTCGATTTCATTCACTCTCACGACAAAAAAAAGGATGATTCATTCAAAAATCTTAAGAAAAAAAGGAAATCAATCACCAAGAAAAATGAAGCTATCGAGAGCTCTTCATAAACTGGTCAATATTCATTTCGTTGGGAACTCCGATCTCTTGACCATCCATGGACACAACCGTCCCCCCAGCAGCACAAAAACCTAAAATCTTCCGTTGACCCATTCTGGAAATAGATTGAGGGTCCACTAAAAGATAATCAAGCCCATCCCAATCGGTAATCAAATGATCTTCTGCAATCAAACGGTAAGGGATTTTATGCTGATCAAGAGCACAAAAAGTGTTTTCATAATTTTTATGGTTGCACTCGCGATAATTCTTTGAATGAGGCAGGTATAATCCTGTGTTTACAGATATTGATTCCATAATTCCTATTTCATTCCAAAGATAATCTCGTGTTGACACAACACTTCCCTTTAACGCACGGCTAAAGCGATCGGTTCTTTCAGGATCCAAAAGTCGTAAACATTTAAATGGATCCTGAACATTTCTTGCATCGAGAAGAATAAAGGGTATGATCGCTTCCGGAACAAAATTCGCCAAAAGGTTGAGATATTCCGTCCCTGCATCGCGGCAATACAGCTTTTTTGAAAATGGATCAGTCGAATCAATATTGCTTTCTTGACACCAGAGGAGAAAATTTTCCTGTTGCTCATCGCTCCAAGGGTATTGAGAACTCAAATCTAGAGAACCTCTGTACAAACAGAGTCCGACAGTATTTTCTGAAAATTCTGACCAAATGGACTTATAGAAATGTTCAATGGCAAGTCCCAACGTTTTCAATTGCATTTCGTCAGAAATGGGGTGCAACAAGCGATTGAAGAGCCCCAGTTCAAGATCCCAAAATATCTTGAAACCCTTTTCAGAGATCTCTTGAGCCATGCTTTGGGCCTTTGCCCAATCCAAATCACTCTGGAGCCTACCGTCCAATGAGATTGTGACAGCTGTGCAGCCATCTGGGATTTGATGCCATGGTCCATCAAAGATCATAAGTCACCTCAACTTTCTGGTAGAGAAGATAACGAATCCCTTTCCCTTTTTCTCTCCACAAATCTTCAAAAAAGGAGTTTCCATAACCTTCACGGCTGGTACAAAAATAAGGTTCAGGATAACAAGATATGAATCCGGGTTGAGAATTGAGAACTTCCATCATCTGTATGGAATAATTTTCATCATCTGTCACTAAGGTAATTGTCCCCTCTGGTTTCAGAATGCGGTAAATTTCTTCAATAAATGCCGGCTGAATGAGTCGGTATTTAGCATGTTTTTTCTTAGGCCATGGGTCGGGAAAGTTCACGTAAACTTCTGTCACACTTGCGGAGGGAATATATCGTTTTGTGATATCGTAGGCTTCTCCACAAACTGAAAAGAGATTATTTAAAGAATAATTTTTCATTTTCGACCAGATTTTTCTCAGCCGCACAAAAAGTTTTTCCACCGCGACCCAATTCACCTCGGGATCTGTCAATGCCTGATGGGCAATCCAATGGCCATGACCGCTGCAATATTCAATTTTAACCGGTTGATCGTTTCCAAAAACATCGGGATGATCCCATCCGGGAAACTCGAAATGAAGCGTTTCTTTGCCAAACGGCTCAAACGTATAAAAAATTTTATCTTGAATTGTGGTGTACTGTTCCCCCCATTTAAACGGGGGCTTTAAATCTTTGGGTTTCATAGCAATACAGTGATTTTATAAAAAGATTTTATCAAAAAAAGGCAGATTGGTCAAGGTGGATGATATGGATGAGACATCCTAGTACCCATAAGTTCTTCATTTAAAAAAACAGGATAAAAGGATAATAAGGATGGACTGGATTGACTTGAAATGACTTCTCATCCTGTTCATCCTTAATATCCTTTTATCCTGTTATCTGAATGATTTGCATCACCAAAGGCATTACCTCTAAATTCGGTGATTGCTTGGATACACAATCGCATACATCATATTGAGAATATTACAAAGGCAGACAAACTGAAAGAATCGCCAAAGTGTTAATTCTGGACGTATCACCCGAATTAGACGTTCTTTTAAAGCTATTTTGACAGGAGCACGACATATTGGACAAATCAATTTTTGTTTGAACCATTCTTCCAAACAGGCTTTATGCATGGGATGCAAGAGATGGATTAAAACACCTGTATGAGCAATGACAGGCCCTTCTTCATTCAGCGGTGATAAACAAATGCCACAATTCTCATCAGATTGTGGCACAATAGCGCGATAGGTCACTTCCATAAACCACCTTCGTAAAAGAAGGCTGATTATATGCTCGATTGAATAAAGGCCTCAAGATCTTTTTTTAACTTCACTAAAGAGGGCTTATGAATATACATCATATGCCCAGCGTCATAATACTTCATCGTAATATTATTCCGTAAAATCGGATCTATCGGAAGATGGGCAAATGTATAGTCTGTTGCTGTATATGGTGTCGCTAAATCAAAATATCCACTTCCCACAAAAACACGGAAATGAGGATTCTGTGTCATGAGCTCCAATAAGTCTTCATTCATATTGAGATATTGATTCTTCGCTTTGCTCCAATCCCAAGGCCATACACTCGACAAAATCTCATATTCACGCTCTTCTTTCCACTCCAAGTCTTCATATAAGTACTGATTCATTGTCGCTGTAAAAGCAGGAATGAGTAAACTCAACGTCGGATCATATGAAACCTGTGAAGAAGTAGGATCTTGGTCAATCCCCGTGATACGACCATCAAATCGACTGATCAAACGATCTTTCTCATTCAAAAGCTGTTTCGTAAATTGAGAAATATTAATTCGTAAATTTGACTGAAGAATATAATTCTCATCCAAACCAGTGAATTTCGCCAATTTAGCAGCAATATCCTTTTTTTCTTCAGATGAAAGATTATTTCCCTTCATCAAAGCCGTTGCGTACTCTCCCATCGCAAACTCTTTCACTTGATTTTGCGTCTCAAAAAAGTTCTCGAGTAAATCCCTTTCTAACTTTTTATGATACCAAGCTGTAGCGGTATAAGAAGGAAGAAATGTCGCGAATGGAAGATCATTTCCCATAGCAAAATAATAGGCCTGAAAATCAAGAATCGTCGAAATCAGCATGATTCCGTTCAGCTCCATCCGATCCTTTTCGTAGAGATAATTGGCAAGACCGGTTGCACGTGTAGTTCCATAACTCTCTCCCGCTATAAACTTAGGCGAAGTCCACCGGTTATTTTTAGTTGTATAAAGGCGAATAAACTCTCCAACAGACTCAATATCTTCTTTCACCCCATGAAACTTTTTCTTATCCACATCTTTAGCCATACGGCTGTATCCCGTAGAAACCGGATCGATAAAAACGAGGTCGGTCTGATCGAGTAATGAAAAGTCATTGTCTACCAAATGATAAGGGCGCTCAGGTGTCCCATTCATACTCATAGCCACCCGCTTAGGACCAAATGTCCCCAAGTGAAGCCATATCGATGCCGAACCCGGCCCTCCATTAAAACCAAACGTAATGGGCCGCGATGAAAGATCCTTCACCCCATCTTTCGTATAAGCAATGTAAAATATGCTCGCTTCCGTTTTCCCCTCTTCATCTTTCAACAACATGGTTCCTGCTGTTGCGGTATACTTGACAATTTTCCCCTGGATCTTCACTTGATGCTGCGTCTGCACCACCTTCTCTTCTAACTCTTCAGTCTTCGATTCCTTGGCACTCTCTTCTTTCTTCTCTTCCGGATAAACAGAAAAAGGAGATATTGTTAAAAAAAAGATTAATAAATAGCGTAAAAAATAAAACATATTCACCTCATTAAGTATAAGCTCATTATACCCAATCTTGTAGTCGCGAGTCCAGCTCTTTGAAGCTGATATTGTGAAAATAAACCCTTTTTTGACGGCTGGTTTCCCCAGAAATGAGAGAAATCCTTGTTTTGGAGATTTTAAGTCGTTTAGAAAGAAGGTTTATCAGGGCTCGATTAGCTTTTCCTTTTTCAGGAACAGCATTAAGACGTATTTTTAAAATATTTTCTTCCCATCCCACAATTAAATCATTCTGACTCTTAGGGATAATCTTCACATTCAGAATGATACCGTTTTCAAATTTTTTATATTTATTCATTTAATAGTTGGTGGAGTGTGATCATAATGGCTCCATTTCGGTTCATCTCATCAAGAGCCTTTTGACTATCATTTGGGGACAGATCCACCCCTCGAATTCCATCTGTCACCACAAAGGTTTTATAGCCCAATTCAAGGGCATCGAGCACCGTGGACCGGACGCAGTAATCAGTCGCAAGACCGGCACAATAAACATCGGTGATCTGATACTCCTTCAAAAATTCATTCAAACCAGTTGAACGACGATGACCATCATCAAAGAAAGCGCTGTAGCTATCGATTAAAGGATCAGTTCCTTTAAAGACGATTTTATCGATCAGAGTGATATCCCATCCTGGGTAGAATTCAGCTCCTTTAGATTTTTGAACGCAGTGATCGGGCCACAAAATTTGGTCGACCCCTTGCAATTTAATGATATCCCCAACATCTTTTTCATGTTCAGAGGCAAAGCTTTTGTGATTAGCAGGGTGCCAATCTTTAGACGCGACAATCACATCCCAATCCATGTCCAACAAAGCATTGATGGTGGGAATGATTTGATCTCCTTCCGGTACAGGTAATGTACCACCAGGAAAAAAATCATTTTGGAGATCAACCAAAAGTAATGCTTTCATCGTTATGCCCTATGTCGAATGTCTTTAATCAGATTTACTTTAAGACGATACAACTTATTTTCCATTCCTACAACATATTGGTGAGGATTCAAAAAGCGTTTAATCCCCGGATGGAACTGATCCATGTTGTTAAACGTATTTTTTTGAATGTCTGAAATAGAAGGGGACTCATAACACAACTTTCCCTGACGAAAGATGGGGACAAGTAAATCATGTCCGGTTAATGATGAGGGAATGGTTTTTACTCGTGTGGGGTCGAGAGGGTCCACAATGGTCCATGTCTCTGGTGTTCCTTCGAGTTCATCATAAATCACATCCGCAATCGCCATACTGTCATCATAAAATCGTCTGACTTGCAACATCCCCGGATTGGATATTTTAATCATCTGCTCAGATAACTTCAGGCGGTACTTCCATTCAGACCCGGGGTGCTTGATAGCCGACAATTTATAAATGCCATCAATCGCAGCCTGATCTTTTGCAGTCGCTAACTTTGTTCCCACTCCCCAAACAGCCACTTGAGCTCCTTGTTTCTTGAGATCTGCGATGACCGTTTCATCAAGCTCATTACTGGCGACAATTTGTGTCTCATGAAATCCCGCTTCATCCAACATCTTCCTGGCTTCGATACTCAGATAGGCCAGGTCTCCTGAATCCAAACGAATCCCATAAAACTTCTTCCCTTGCTCCCGCAACTTCATTCCCACTTCAATGGCATTGCGGACTCCTTGAATGGTATCGTACGTATCAACCAGAAAAATTGTATTCCCTGGCATCGCTTCGGCAAAGGCGTAAAAAGAATCCACCTCTTCATCAAATGCGGTGATCCAACTGTGCGCATGGGTTCCTCTAACTGGAATTCCAAAGATCTTTCCCGCTAAAACATGCGAAGTCGCTTGACAGCCTCCGATAAACGCCGCGCGGCTCGCCGTTAAAGCTCCGTCAATCCCCTGCGCACGCCTCATCCCAAACTCCAAAACGCTATCTCTATTCGCGGCAAGCTTCACGCGTGAAGCTTTTGTCGCAATGAGTGTCGGAAAGTTAATGAGATTCAGCAAGGGGCTTTCCAATAATTGACATTGGATGATTGGCCCTTTCACACGGATTAATGGCTCCTGCGGAAAGACAAGAGTTCCTTCAGGAATGGCGTCGATATCGCAGGTGAAGTGCAATTCAGACAAATATTTCAGAAAGTCGTCGGAAAAATAACGGTTACCGTCGTAATCGAGAAGTGTCGATAGATAATCGAGATCAGCAGAATCGTAATGGAAATCTTCCAGAAAACTGATCGCCGCTTCTAATCCTGCAGCAACGGCATATCCCCCTTTAAAAGGATTTTTCCGAAAGTGTAAATGGTAGATCGCTTCGCTATCACGAAGCCCCACTTTCCAATACCCACAGGCCATAGTGAGCTGATAGAAGTCTGTCAAAAGTGACAGAGAATCACTGTAGAAATCATGTAGTTTCATAGGCCTAGTACCAGCATTATAGCCACGAGCTACTTTTGTGGAAACTGATTTTCTAAAATATGCATTTTTTTCTGCTGAAGTTCAATAATGATTTCGCGAATCTGATTTGCCCTGTCTTGAAATTGTTGTCCTTCTTTCACCGACTCGCTAAATTCTTTAAACTCATCGAACACTTCTTTCTGCGCCTCCAGTTCCTCTTTCTGGAACTTACGCAAATTTATCTCCATCTCCTTCTGCAATTCTTTAATCTGCTTGTCGATATCGATAACCTCTTCTCGCTGATCCGAAGGTAATGATGCGTATCGCTTATCCGAATTATCTCTCCCGCATGAAACACATATAAAAACCAGGCAGATTAAGACTGGTAAATACTTGATTTTCGACATGTTGAAACTCCTTGTTTTAAACATATTCATACTAACAAATACACTTGATTTCAATGATAATAAACCTTATTCTAAGTGTTTAAACCCAAGTTGGTTTTATGAAAAATTTTATTTTTATTCTTTTATGCGTCATTTCTCCAGTTCTCTGTCAGGCAGAGCCGCTTTATCTCCGTGAAAACCTCAATCACGCCAAAAAAGGGGACTATCTGGTAACGGTGAGAAATAAAAATTATACTTTAATTTTGATCAATGAGAAATCGAATAAATCACTGATTATTCAAGAGATCACCATCCCACAGCAAAAATTTCCGTCAAATATTGGGACATGGAGAGCTTGGGTGGAAAGTGGAGCTCCCAATCATACGGCGTGGGTGACCTATAAAGTTGACCTCAATAACGGGGCCCTTCAAAATCTTTATTCTTATTCTCATCGCAGCTGGGTTAACATTTCTGAGACTGACAATATTTTTACAAAATTAATTAATATGCCTTTTCATCCTTTACCTGACAGACAAAGAAGGTATGTGGGAACATCAGATGGGCGCCGCAGGCTGTGGCATCCACGGATGGTTGTCGAAGGGCAAGTGATCCCAAATGTGACCTTTGATGCCTGGTCAAGTCAATGGCCATGTGACCAGTCGCCGCTTTCTGAAAAATCGATTCAAATTTATATTCCACAGGATGGACAGGGGTATCCTAACTACTTTCCTTATTGGATGAGTGTGAGAGCGACTGTAGGAAAAACGCAGTTGAGGATTGTCGATTCTGGGAGTGGTCTAGAGTCACCGCGATCTTTTCCTGCGACTATTTAGCTTTTTTTTTACCGCGAAGA
>JAAKFL010000042.1 GCA_011065065.1 Chlamydiota bacterium
TGTTTCTTCGCGTTTCTTCGCGATCTTCGCGATCTTCGCGGTTAAATTTATAAGCCATTTACACCAAAATAAACATATCGCTACTTACATGAAAAATGCGAAAGTCGAGTCTGTGTCTCTGTGGTGAAAATAAAATGAAGAATTTTTGAACAATTTCTTTTAGTAGCGGTCAGAAGGTCTACTTGAATCGAACCGTGCGAGATGAAGTAAAATCGACTAAGCTGCTTTATTTATCTATTTGCCCCATTAAAAATGTTTTTGTGGCAAGAAAGGAGGGATAGTTAGGGAAACCCTTGAAGACCTCAATCAAGAGCTCAAGAAAATGTTTTCCAGAAACTTTACGACAAGTTGATAAATCAGTCGAAATGAAATTTAAACCGATGAGATGATTGAGCAGTTGATGGGCATCCATTCCCAGGACATTGAAAGGGAGACGAAATTTTAACGCCACTTTATTGATCATTCCAGGGTATTCACAGCAATTCATAAAGTCATCGTAGAAAAATTGCCAATATCTTTTGTCCAAGTGGTTTTCGATGTTGAAATGAAAATTTTCCCAACAGGTTGTGGAATGGAGTTTGATAAAATTATCGAGGCTTTGGACACCTTTCGAATTCGCGTTAAGACCTAAGACTTCAATCATTAAGCCCCTAACTTTAATGGCCCCCTCTTGATGCCCAAGGGGGACCTGGAGAACATTGATTAATTCAGTTTTGAGGTTTTTTGAGGGGAGGGGGGCGTCAGTGAGAAGAGAAAAGAACTTCTTTCGATACTTCCTAGGAGCTTCATTGACGACTTTTTGCGAAAGAATGAAACACTCTTCACTGTTAGTATGTCTCGTGGAAGAAATCATAGCTCTCTAATAATTTCTTTCCTTAAATTATGACAACAAGTTTCTCATTATTTATTAATCAAAAAGCCCTGCTACATCCTGTTCATCCTTACAATCCTTTTATCCTGTTACCATGTGCTAAAAAAACAGGATAAAAGGATTGTAAGGATGAACAGGATGTTTGTGTAATTGAAGCGTTTCGTTTTTATTTCTTGAGAGGAAAGGCGAATGTCTTGAGATCTTCTGCGGCATAAGTATTCGGGAAAATTTTCCGCGCCTCTGCTTCAAATACTTCCGCGTCAGGATAACGAGCTGAAAAATGGGTGAGAATCAACTGCTCCGCTTCAGCTTCTTTCGCAATCATCGCAGCTTGCTTAGCAGTCATATGGAAATGATCCACGGCTAAATCGCGCTCTTCTTCAAGATAGGTGCTTTCACACAATAGAATACGGGCTTTTTTTGCTAACTTGACGGCAGCTTCACACGGAAGGGTGTCAATCACAACGGCTATGCTTTCTCCAGGACGTATCCAACTGACATCACTCAGATTCACTTCTTGCCCATTCACTATGAGCTTCTCTTTTTTTTGCAATTCTTTGACCATAGGGCCAATAACCCCAAACTCTTCAAGCTGCTTTCGGTCAAATTTTCGTGTGTCTGGCTCAGTGATCCGCCAACCCAAATTATCGACTCCGTGATTCAAAAATTCGGCATGGACGGTAAAGTTTTCGTCCTTATACACAAGGCCAGCGGTTTCAACAGGATGTTCGATCACTTGTATGGTTTCATGGTAGATGGTACCGTAACGCAGTCGATTAAAGTACTTTTTCCCGCTCGCTGGGTAAAAGACATGGATGGGGTGGTTGACTTTGTCAAGATTCAGCCGCATCAAAAAAGACCCCAAACCTAAGCAATGATCTCCGTGAAAATGAGAGACAAATATGTAGTTCACAACAGGCGGCGCTATCTTCGCGAAAATAAATTGACGCTGCGTCCCTTCTCCTGGATCAAAAAGTAAACCTTGTCCATTCCAGCGGAACAGATAAGCTCCGTGATTTCGATAGCGTGTAGGCTGTTGACTGGAACAGCCCAAGATTGTGAGATCGCGTACAGACATATTACCTTTGTGCTCGCCATGTGAAGAAGTTCATTTTCCCAAGAATAATCCCAACGGCTGCTCCGGTCAAGTGGGCGGTATTGGCTATGCCAGGAGAAAATGTGGTTTTAAAAATGATTTGAGATAGGAATGCGACGACTTGGAGTCCAAACATAGCGAGTATGAAGACGGTCAGCATCAATAATGTCCCAGGTTGTAAAAAATATCCTTCCCACGGGGCCACCCTTTGCCTCATCCAAATGAACCCTAACATGCCGCAAAGAATTCCCGAAAAGCCAAGAAAATTGGAACCGCTCATCAAATACTGGAATGTGTTGGAGATGATTCCCACAATCACCATAAATAAGATAAAGCGTCCAAGACTCAATCGCTCCTCTAATTGCCGCCCCAAAATAAAAAGCCATAACATGTTAAACAGGATGTGAAAGATGTCGCCATGGAGGAAAACAGGAGTTAATAATCGCCAGACCTCTCCCTGCTTGATTTTTTCAAACATTGGAGCTTCCACTTGCGTGCTTGAGTTAGAGACTCCAAAAAAAACCAATAATTTAGGATAGAACCCTTTCCAATAAGGAGTATTCAGGAACTCCTGCACCAAATATTGTTCCTCCTTCGGCATCTTCTCAGGCTCCGAAAAGCTTTTGACTCCATATAACCGTACAGCCTTGTCGATAATCGTATAAGCTTCTGGCCAGTCATACATCAATTGTTTGTTGATGGGAGGACTAAAGATCGCTGTTCTCGGCAACACCGCAAGATAGGGGGTGAAGCTAGGAGCCGTCATCCGTCCCCAAACAAACAGAAGAACGCAGATCATGATGAGATAAAAGGTGATTCTTCCAGCAGATTCCTTTTTTGGGAGAAGGGGTGATTTCTTGGGCTCAATGATTTGATCGGGTTTAAGAGATTTGAGATGGGGTGGAAACAGCGATTTTGCTTGTTGGGGAGCCTTAAATTTCTCGTGATCCGAATGCTCCTTAAATTCCCTTAAATCATCGATCGTTTGATCCACATGTTCTTCATCGATGACCCAGATTTGACACACAGCAGATCCATAATCATCGCTTCCCCAATCTTCATTGACCACAAGATCAACATGGTGTTCGATATTTTGCGAATTGAGATAAGAGGAAAAACGTTCGCAAAGATCTGGATTGTCAATTGTTCCCACTAATCGCATGGCTAGGCCTTGGGCTTATCATAAGCTTCTAAAATTTTGTTCACAATCTGCGAGGTCGAAAGCCCTGGGACCAAATCGATATAATGCACTTTAGGAACTACAGACTCCTCAATGCAAGATTCCCGATATTCCGAACCATTCACATGGACATTTGGCTGAATCTTTTGCAACAATTGGCAAGGATCAGTTTCATCAAACCAAGTGACATAATCGACAAATTCCAGTGCGCTGATCATTTGCAAGCGCGCTTCCAAAGGAATGAGAGGTCTCAGTGAACTTTTGTATTTTTTGATGGATTCATCACTATTGAGGGCAACAATGAGAACGTCTGCCTGTTTGGAAGCTTCGTAAAGGATATGCAGATGTCCCGCATGCAACAGATCAAATGAGCCGTTCAAAGTGGCAATGGTTTTTCCCAAGGAACGAATTTCTTTTGCCCGCTCTGTTAACTGATCGGGATGAATCACTTTCTTTTTGTAATCTTGTTGCCACATTGTTACAGATACTCCTCTTCTGCAATTGTGGGAAATGCAATCTGAAACACTTCGTCGTAATGGTCGACAAAGTGGAACGTGATGCCCTCTTTTAAGTATTCGGGGAGCTCAACGAAGTCCCGTTCATTATCCTTTGGGAAAATGACCTTTGACAAACCAGACCTTCTAGCGGCTACCACTTTTTCTTTCATCCCCCCAATCGGAAGGATACGGCCCGTTAAGGTCAATTCGCCTGTCATTCCGAGATCATGGAGCACTGGCTCGTCAAGTATCAAAGAAAGGAGGGCGGTGACCATGGCCACCCCTGCCGAAGGCCCATCTTTGGGGGTAGCACCTTCGGGGATGTGAATGTGGACCTGGGACTTTTCGAAAAATGTATAGGTCGGCGCATACTTTTGGAGAGCTCCGTGCAGATAGGTCCAGGCAATCTGAGATGACTCTTTCATCACATCGCCAGCTTGACCAGTCAGTTTCATTTCGGTTTTTTCATGCGGAACCCTGAGCGCTTCAATGTATAAAGTTGCACCACCTAAAGCTGTCCAAGCCAGCCCAGTGCAGACGCCGACAGGGGTCTGTTCATAAAAGCGGTCAGAGGTAAAGATGGGTTTACCCAGGAACTCTTCCAGATTGTCAACGCCAATGCGAATTTTCTCAACATCCTCTTCCCCGTTCTCTTGGGATTTTACAATTATCATTGCCGTTTTTCTCAAAATCTTCTTGATGGTGTTTTCAAGAGTCCGGACTCCCGCTTCCCGCGCATAGCCATTGATGATATGCTTCAGCGCTTCCTTGGTGAAGACAATATTTTTGGCTTTCAGCCCCATGGCTTTGCGGTTTCGTGGAATCAGGAACTTTTTCGCAATTTCTAGTTTTTCCTGCAAAATATATCCGGACAAACGAAGAATTTCCATCCTATCAATTAAAGGCTCGGGGATGGTATCGAGAATGTTTGCTGTTAAAATAAACAAGACGTTGGCTAAATCAGTTCGCACATCCATGTAATGATCAAGGAACTCCACATTCTGCTCAGGGTCCAACACTTCGAGTAATGCTGATACAGGATCGCCACTCTGAGAGCCGCTCCCAATTTTATCAATCTCATCAATCATGATCACTGGGTTCATTGTTTGAGAATATTTGAGGGCCTGGACTAATTTTCCCGGCATCGCTCCGACGTAGGTTCTGCGGTGACCTTTGATCTCTGCCTCGTCATGCATGCCCCCAACAGAGAAACGATAGAATTTTCTTCCTAATGCTCGCGCAATGCTTCTTCCAATACTCGTTTTTCCGACACCCGGAGGCCCCACTAAACAGATGATACTTCCCTTCACACCACCGGTCAATTTTCCCACACCGATGAATTCAAGGATTCGCTTTTTGATATCCTGCAATCCATAGTGATCCTTTTCCAAAACCTGCTCGGCATCCTCGAGATCAAAATTATCCTCGGAATAAATCCCCCAAGGGACAATGGTCAACCAATCTAAATAACCGCGGGAAACAGAATATTCCGACGACTGCGTGTCCAAAGTCGCCAGCTTTTCCATCTCCTCAGCAACGACCTTGTCAATTTCAGGATTCAGTGTCCGCTCTTTCAAACGTGCGTCAAACTTTTCGAAATCGGCACTCTTTTCATCTTTCTCAATTCCCAATTCCCGCTTGATGGTCCTCAACTGTTCGCGTAGAAAGAACTCCCTTTGCGTTTTCGAAATCCCCGCTTCAATTTTCTTGCTTAAATGAACCTGAAGTTCTGTAAGATCCAGCTCCTTTTTCAACAACATCAGCGCTTTCTCAATCCTTTTCGGCACATCGAACGTTTCTAAGACCTCTTGGAGTTCTTCGCGGCTGGCTGTGGTCAACGCGACTGCGAAGTCCGCAAGCTTACCCGGCTCAGTGAAGTCAGAATGACCCAAAAAGATCTGAAGCTCCTCTTTGAACAAAGGATTCAACTTCAATAGCTCTTTGATCGTCGAAATGATACTGATCCCATAAGCCTTCAACTCGCGCGTCAACTTTGGATGGTCTTCGTAATATTCAAACTTCGCTTTCATGTATTTCTTGCCAGGCGTGGTGCGTTTCATCGTCAAACGCTTTTCCATGTTCAAAATCACTTGCGCCCCCCCTTGCTCCATCGGAATAATGCGCAAGACACGAGCCAGGACTCCGGTCTTATAAAGGTTTTTGGGTTTTACTTTGTAAATGTCGATGTCTTCATTTTTGGTGAGCAACAAAGCCACACACTTGTGTTTAGACTTTGCCACAACTTTCAGAAGATCATAATACACTCCAGGTTCGATCACTAGTGGAGCTGCCATCCCTGGAAAAAATGGACGTCGCAAAAGCGGAAACACATAAAGCGTCTCCGGTAAATCCGCAACCGTCTTCTCAACCAACTGCGATTCGTCAACCGAATTCACTAAATTGTTCTCAAATTCTTCCTCAAGAGAATTATCTTCCATTGGCAACTCTTCGTGAAAATGTTTCAAAATATTCCTTTAATATTATGGATGACGTGTCATCGACGACGAAGTTTAAGGGCTTTGAATGTAAATCATTCTATCTATTGTAGCTGTATAAATCAAACCATTTCCATCACTATTATTATCATCCCTCTTTAAGGGTTCTTTCGTCAAGATACATCGAATAAAAAATTTAATTCACTAAGAACAAAAGCTTTAAAGTTCTAGTGCTCTGTCACCTCTAAATTGATGGGAGATTTAGAGGTGATAGAGCACTTGCCTGTCCAAAAAAGAGGGGTTTCCTTTAATATAAAATTTTACTGAGGAGGAGGTGTGACAAGTGAGGTTAAGGATTTTTTAGAAGATTATCGTAAAGAAGCTGAGCTTAAAGAACTTAACTACCTTTACCACAAAGCGGCCTTTTCTAAGGACCACAGCCGTTACCAGGGGGCAGAGAATGATCATAGGATGCCCTACAAGCGCGATGTGGATCGTATCGTCCATTCTAAGGCTTACTCCCGGTATGTCGACAAGACGCAAGTGGTCTATCTTGTGAGGAATGATCATATTTCTCATCGGAGCCTTCACGTTCAGTTGGTGAGCAATTTTTCTCGGGGTATCGCCGAGATATTAAGATTAAATTTGGATCTTGTCGAAGCGATCGCTTTAGGTCATGACGTGGGGCACCCACCTTTTGGGCATGAAGGAGAGGGGTATCTCAACAAAATCTCTCTGGAAATGGGAGAAGGATCGTTTGCTCATCCTGCACAATCGTGCCGGGTTTATTCGATGATTGAACCGTTGAATTTGGGTTTGAACGTGTTTGACGGCTTTTTGTGTCACGATGGAGGCATGGCGAGTCCTGTGGTTGAACCCTCTTTTGGAAAGACGTGGGAGCGACATTTCGAAGAATTGGAACAGAAAAAATCCGATCCCAATTCGAATATTCTTCCCGGGACTCTGGAAGGGTGCCTGGTAAAAATTTGTGATACAATGAGTTATTTGGGACGTGATATCGAAGATGCGATCAGTCTGGGGATCTTAACACGGTCTGATGTGCCCGATTGGGAAATGGGGTCGACAAACCGAGAAATCCTCTCTTATTTAGCTCAGGATGTGATTCGAAATAGTTACGAAAAAGATTATATTGCGATGTCGGAAAGGGCTTATGAGTTGTTGAAGGAGCTAAGAAAATTTAATTTTGAAAAGATTTATAATCATCCAAAACTGAAAGTGGAATCGGATAAAATTCGAAATAGTTATCGAATATTTTTTCAACATCTTCTTGATGATTACAAGAAAAATGGGGAGTCGAGCTATCTGTGGAGCCATTTTCTGTATAACAAGGATCCTGACTATTACAAATCTGCATCTGCTGCGCAGTTGGTGATTGACTACATCTCCGGCATGACCGATAATTATTTCGTTCGAACATTAGAAACTATTTTTGTGCCCACGCGCATTGAATTGTAAAAAGTCGAGATAATGTCACAATTTTTTTTATTGATAGATACCAGTACCGAACAGGGAATAGTGGCTCTGTTTGATGGGGAGAAGCTGTTGAAAGAGGTGAAGCTTCCATATGGGCTCAGGAACTCACGCTCTCTTTTGCCGGAATTAGATCGGTTGTTTCAGGAATTTCAGAAGCGTCCTCAAGATTTGTCTTTTGTGGCGGTGGGAGTCGGCCCGGGGTCTTACACGGGGATTCGCGTGGGAGTGGTTGTGGCGAAGATGATTCACATGACCTGTAAGATTCCGTTGGTCGGAGTTTGTTCTTTGAAGGCTTATGTGCCTTCGAAGGAGGGAAAGTTTACGGCATTATTGGATGCTCGGGTGGCCGGAGTTTATTTATTGCGTGGAGAGAGAGTGGGAGAGAGGGTGATCTGGTTAGGGGAGCCCAAGGCTTGTTTGGTGGAAAAGTTGGAAGGGGTGTTGGTGACGCCGCAGGAGAAGTTAAAAGAGAAGATATTGGGGCATCAATGGGAGATTGTGCAGTCGGATGGATTTGTGTTGGGGATGGAGGCTTTACGCGATTTTGAGGCGGGGAAGGTTTCGTCGGACGGACATTTGGATATTTTGTATTTGCGCAAAACCCAGGCCGAGATTGAAAGGGATATGAGCTGACTTAAGAATTTTTTACCGCGAAGATCGCGAAGACCGCGAAGATGCGCGAAGAAATGGACTTATTTTTAATATTCTTTTTCAAACCAGACTTGTTCAGCAGAAAATCACCAAGAATTATTCCAGTCTTCGCGCATCTTCGCGGTCTTCGCGATCTTCGCGGTAAATTTATTAAAACATGTTTCAGAAAGGGGAGATTAACTTCCTACTCAAAATTAGGGGGGGTAGAGCATCCTCTATGATTAAAAATATAATTATGTTACTATTGGTATGTGGGAGAGGGTATTCATCCTTTTCTACTACATTCTAATCATAAATAATGAGGTGTATATGAAAGATCCTGCACACCATCGTAAGTTTATTCAAAAAAAAGTCATTAAAGAAGCCCGCCAAACAGCCGAAGAAGAAAAAATTCCTCCCGAAGAAGAAATGAGGGAAGAGAAGTCTTCTAATCCAATGACTCCTGAGTATGAAGGGGATAGGTTCGATCCTCATCATCGTAAACCGAGACTCCTGAAACGTATTAACTACCATTAAATGACGAAAAAACATCTGATTTTAATCAATTTTTAACAATATTTTAACGTATTTCTGCGATTATTAATCTTGAAGAATAGTTAAATTATTAATTTAATTATGTTATAATAAGTATAGTTAAATTTTTTAATTAATAATTAAGGTTAGTAATGAATCATATTCCAGAATATATTCCAGAATGGTTAAATCGCGCCGTTTCTTATGCCGCTTCTATTATAAGAAAAGAGCCAGAAGTCGAAGTCAGTGATGAGCAAATGGTATCAATTGTCAAAGGAGCCTTAGGGGCTTATGGCGCGGTGTTAGCAGGAGAATCGGTGCGGATTTCGTTGAAAAACGAGGATGTCAATAAAGTTTTAACCGATTATTCGGTGATCTCTTCCCTTTACCAACAATCTTTAGGTTCCCTCCAGAAAGACTTAGTTCTAATGGGGAAATCTCAATTTGATCATACATTGGAGATTCACTTGACTGGTGAAGAACTCAAATTGATGAATGAGATTTCTGAAGTATTGGCTCTGAAATCCCATGCGATCAGAGAGGATCTTATTTCTGCTCTCAAGGATGCAACTGGTGAAGGCAAGGTGATTGAAGAGGAGGGGTTTAAAATTCTGAGTGAAGAGAGAACCGAGGTTTCTAGCGATGGCTTCAGAAAAGCTTCCAAGTACCAACCGTATTCCACGAAAGTGGAGGTGAGGGTACCCTATGAAGAAACCTCTTCAGATGAAATTGCTTTGATCATGACGATTAAAGTAACTGGTCAGGAGAAAAAATCGGTTAAATTCGATATCCCATGGGGAGATGCAAAACCAGAATTACTCATTGAAGTCACAGCAGAACAGTTTTGTCGATATTTATGGAAGAAATTGTCCGGTGATGTAGATGAGTCCTGTTTTGAAGGCTTGGCTGAAGATCAGCAAAAGGCTTTAGTTAACATGGGTGACTCGACACTTCAAGCATTAGACGAAAGCATTTCTGATTTATTATTAGCTGGTATGAAAAATGAGGAGTTGGCCTTCGAATCTGACTCTCTTGACAAAAGAGTCGAAATATTTCGAGCAAAAGTCATCACAAATATCGATGAATTAGTCCGGATCCTTGGACATCAAGAGACTATAAAGGTTGCTGCTGAGATGAAAACATTGAAACAATTTGTGGAATCATTAAAGGGAGAAGATTATCAGCTCTTACAAATCTTAAAACCTTATCTCGAATCTTTGAATGTTACAGCGGTATACGTCGGGGGAAGGGTGCATGAAGGAGAAGTGGTCGATTTAAATTTTCCTGCGATTAAAGAGAATCAGGTGGCGACCTATAAACTTTTGGATTTTATTAATGAACACAAGATCCGGATTGATGGCGAAAACGCTCAAGAGCTTATTTCAGGTATCATGGAGAAACAAATTCTAGATTTCCTGAGTCCTTCGTTTGTGTTTACACTTGTTGAAAAATTTGACTTGAATTCAAAAGAGGTAAAATCTCTTCAGGAAGATATTGTCGCATCTAAGGAGGAGATGACCAGGATCATTGTCGAACTAGAAAGTGTTATGGAGCTCCTTAAAGAGGCAAAACAACCTGAAGATATAACCTACCTTGATTTAAGTTATTTTCAAACCATTACAAAATCATTTAAAAATGACACAGATAATGAAGGGTTAAAAAATCTGGTTGAGGATCTTGAAGCTATGGTTGTTGCAAGGATTCGTGAAAAAGTGGACGCATTGTTTACAGTGGATGACATATTTAATTGTTCCGATGAAATCCAGAGAAGGTTAGGTGGAATAGAGAAATTCTCATCATCCGAAGATTTTACACCAATGATGGAATGCGATTTTGCAAGTCTTTTGAAACCTTTAAACTTGGTATTGCAGTACAGTGGTGATGATCGATTGAAAGAGCTAGCGCGTGAAACGATCATTTCATTGTTTAACAGGTTGGCAACTGTTGAGGGAGTCAAAAAAGAGGAGATCGTCTTCGAAGATAAAATCCAGGAATTACTAGTTCCTGAGAAAAAAACTGAATTTTTGGATATTACCCCTATTAAGACCGACTATGGGATAGTTAATGTTCCTAAAGGACTTGAGAATGATTTTAATCGAGCTGAGTTCATTATTAATGAAACAGAACGTTTTGGAATAAATAATAAGGAAAGATCAATTAAAGAATTTCTTGAGTATTTTCTTGAAAACGGATGTGAAAAGGGAAATCTTGAGAGATTTATTCGTTTTAGTTTTCAATCAATTGCAGCGGATACTGCGAATATGACAATGATGTATGAACAGTTATTCCCTTTAATTTTTGAAAAAGGGCTTGAGGATACGACTTTACAATATCACATATCTTTGAATCCTCGTGGCAATCTTGAGCTTGTTTGTTCGATAAAAAAATCAATGGACCATGAGGGCGTTCAGATTGGGTTCGGTGGTTCTACAGAGATAAGGTTCCATGGAGATAGATACGAAATGGGAGATGTGGTTTGTGCATGGGAGCCATATTGTATCTTGAGTCCTGAAGAATAATGTCTTCGCGATCTCTTAAATAACAAAATTGTAAGTCACTTATTTTAAACCATTTAAAAACATCCTGTCCATCCTTACAATCCTTTTATCCTGTTATTCTGTGCTAAAAAAACAGGATAAAAGGATTGCAAGGATGGACAGGATGTAGTTATTTCCCGATAGGGGTGTCCATGAGGACTGGTTCGCTTCGCGGTTAAATTTGATTTCTATTTGAATTGGCTCTGCAATACTCCAAAAACCTCCCACAACAGATCAGGTGTCACAGTCTCTGAAAATTCGCCGTAACC
>JAAKFL010000043.1 GCA_011065065.1 Chlamydiota bacterium
ATTAACAGGATCGTAAACGACAGGATAAACAGGATATAGGAGAAGGATCCTGTTTATCCTGTCGTTTACGATCCTGTTAATCCTGTTTTTTTATCGTCAAGCAAAAGATGTGTAGAATTGTAAGGGCTTGCCTGCGTACTCCTAGAAGTTTTCCAAGACATTGTTTTTTATTGCACATCGGCGACGCAACGGAAACCGTAGGTACTATTCACCGTACCGGGATTATTGCGATGTCTTCGAGAACACCGAAGGTCCTCTTTCAAGCTTTTCCAACACCCCCCGCGAAGGACGCGATATTCTCCCTGAATAGGACCATAAGGGTTTTCTGGCTCTTGAGTCGAGGTCTCATAATAATTATACCCATACCAGTCATAACACCACTCGTAAACATTACCCGCCATATCGTAAATTCCTAGACCATTGAGAGCATAACTCTTGACCGCTGTGGTATCAGAACTGAAGAAATTGGCTTGCGTTTTCTCGATGTCGTCACCTGTCGAATACAACGCATCATCAATTCCCCCCTTTGCAGCAATTTCCCACTCAGCTTCGTAGGGAAGACGTTTCCCGACCCACTTTGCATACGCGACGGCACCATACCAGGTGACGCCCACGACAGGATGTTTGGCGTACCCCGATTCAATAGTGACTTTTCCACTACTTCTCTTAATACGAGATTCCTTTAACTTGATGATATCATTGTGATTGCAATCTTTTTCTCCGCCCATCGCTTCTAAAAAACAAACAAACTGTTCGTTTGTCACTTGATGCACATCGATCGCAAAACTGGAGATTGTCACTTGGTGACGAGGCTGCTCATCACGATTGCCATCGTTGCTTCCTCTCCAGAATGTTCCCCCATTGATAATGACCATTTCAGTTTGCATGGGCTTAACATCTGCCACTGTCTGTTCTTCCGGATGATACACTTTGACTGTCGAGTTCACTTCAAAAGCGGCAGCAGGGTCATGATCCAGATCCGGCCTGTCGATTTGTGACGAATGAATGATGGGCTTTAGCTCCTGAGAGACTCCTACAGTGGCTTTTGCGGTTTCAGGAATTTTCACTTGCATCTTGGAAGCACTTGTGCGCTCTTGGGTAGCAATTTCTTTTTTCGGAACATGTGCACGTGACTTGATCTCGTCCAACACTTCCACCAATTTTTCCGGACGATCTTTCGGATCTTTTTGCAAACACCGAGTGATCAGATAATCCCAATCAGCTTTATATCCTAAACCTTGTTTGGAAGGGAGTGAGAAGATGCCCTCTGGATAAGAATGAAACATCAAGTAATAAGCTAAGACTCCGAACGAAAAAACATCTGTTTTAATGTCCACTTTATGCGGAGCATCAATGATTTTCTGTTCGGGAGACAAAAAGTAAAAATTCTGCAGAAAAGAATTATGGAGCGAATTCAGTTTTTTTGGCTCTTTTGTTGACTGAGAAAAATTCGATGTCGTTATCTCCATCGCCTCCGCAACCGCTTGAAACGTATGGGTCAAGACAGTCCCAATTCCAATGATACGAGATAACCCGAAGTCAGAAACCTGAAGGCTCAATCCCTCCTGTCCCTTCGAAACCAAAATGTTATTCGGCTTCAAACAACGGTGGATAATTGGTTCTCCCGCCACCTTCTTTTGGTGTGCGAAATCAAGAGCGCTAGCCACCTGTTCCAAAATCGAAAATAATTCCTTTTCTTTCAAAGGCAACCGGTGCGATTGCATCAACTTCGTTAAATTCGTCGTTTCTCCCATCTCATCGACAACACAATCTAAAACTAAAAAGTACATTCCCTCAGCAAAGGAGACATTGTGGATTTTCACGATGTTTGGGTGATCCAGTGTCGAAAGAGCGCTCACCTCTTCTTCAAACCTCTGAACAAAAGTGCGATCGGAAGCCAGTTCCGTCGGCAACACTTTAATCACAAAAGGACGTTTCATGAACCGGTGCTCCGCCAAATAAACACTCCCTAAAGTTCCCTGACCAATTTGCTTCACTATTTGATAATCGCCTAAACAACGATTTTCCATGACGACCTCCTAATGCCGATCCAAAAACCTTTGTGATTTTTCTACTTGTTGACTATAACTATACCACTCTCGAGCTTTATCGAGAAACCTCTCTGCTAAAAATTTTTGATCTGTCTCCACCGCACTCACCACGAAAAAATAGATATCTTTCCGAGGAATCTGCCGGTCTTGAGAGATCATTTGCTCCATAACCTCCATTGTCACCCCAGCTCTTCCCTTCTCAGGACTAAAATCAATGATCATCTTGTAAAGACTGACATCTTCTGGATATTTTTCCAGAGCCTTTCGCGCATGGACAAAGATTCCCGCCTTTGCATGGTCCCGTTCTTCAATTATCTTTCCTCGCTGAGCCAATTTAGTATAGAGCACAGCCTTCGTTCTATGTGACATGTATGAGTCGGGGTAGAGAAGATGTGACTGATAAAAAAGCTCAAAAAACTGCTCATAATCTCCCACATTCGCATAAGAGACCGCCATGAGAAAATGAAAATAATTGTAATCAGGATGCTCGTCAATCAAGTCGGCATACTCTTGTAAAATCTCATGCGCCTGAGCACGAGAGACTGACCCTGAATGGATTTCCAGATATTTCGCAAGAACTTCATCATACAACGCCATTTCTTCCTGGGAAGGTGTACCAGCGGGTTTGGGGGTAGAGGCCTCGAGAGCTTTCAGATAAGTCTCCATCGCTAACTCAAACTGCTGATCCAGAAGGTAAAGTTTTGCAAGATCAAGCAACAACTCCCCTTTGTCTGCTACGCTAACTTTGGATCGAAGATCCTGGAGCGATTCGATCTTGTCTTTAATAGCAAAAGGTTGAGCTAATAACGGATAAGTTAAAAACAGGGAAAGGATAAATAATGATATGACGTGTGTTTTTTTCATCTTAATTTCAGGTTATCTTGTATTGCGAAGAATGCGAACAATCATGAAAATTGTCAAGGAATTAGAGTCAATGATTGACAGACTATTGGGGATTCCCTATTTTTTTAGTATGCGTATTTTTTTTCTTCTACTCTTATTACCAACTCTTTGTTTCTCTCAACCAGTTTTGTCACAAGGTCGCATTCGCCCCTTACCAGTCTATGCTGATCAATGGCTTTACAGTATCTACAACAATGACACGATCCGAAGAGAACACCAAGACAAACTCCCCTTTCCCATCAAATCCTCAGAGGAATTGCTCTGGACCCTCACTGTCATGGGACATAAACCATGGGATTCATTTCCCCTGTTCTATATTAAAAAGCGTGAAACCAAAGAGACTCTTGGACTGAATCCCAAATCGACTCACTTTTCCTATCATGAATTAAAAGGAGTGGTCCCGGATGACATGAAGGATCTTCTTTATCATCTCATGGAATACGAGAAATTTGGCTATATCAATCAAGATCCAAATGTTCCACTTGCACAATCCAGTTATGGAATCAGGCTACTCCCTTCCCGTAAAGACCTGGGCACGTGGCTCCCTATCAATACACTCTTAATAACACAGAATAACCTGACTCCTTATTCCGAAGAGTTTTGGGATAACATTCAAAAGCAGTATCAAGAGCTGCAAACTGCAATGCCAACTGACTATCAACAGGCAGTGAAAATAGAAAATTCAATTTCGACCCTTCTGGGGAACAATTATCAGACGATAGCCGGTAAACCATATCGAAGGGGTGTTCACAACCAGCTCTATTTACCCACGGAACTTCAATTAAAAACGGAAGTTCTTTATTTTCAAGTCCCATGGATTGAAATCACCCTTTTTCTGTATGGCCTATCCCTGCTTCTTCTCTATCGGAGCAAATGGGGAATGGTTCCTTTGGTCTGCGCGTTTCTGATTCATACCACCCTTCTTGGGATGCGCTGTTTTATTTTAGGGCGCCCTCCAGTTTCCAATATGTTTGAAACTGTCATGTATGTCCCCTGGATTGCCATGTTATTGGGATTTGTGTTGTGGGGCTTTCTCAAACAACGAGGCCTTTTACTGGCATCTGCCACTATCGCTCTAATTTTTTTGTTCCTACTCAAATTGACACATCCTCGCCACGAAATGGAAAATGTCCAAGCGGTATTGAATTCCCAGTACTGGCTCATCATTCATGTCTTGATGGTCGTCGGAAGCTATGGCGCCTTCATGTTATCGGGTATCCTATCCCATTATTACTTAATCCGCAGACTCTTCCATCCTCCTTCTCAAGAAAAAAAATGGATTCTGCAATCTCTTTACATTGGGGTCGCATTGCTTATTACGGGGACGATTCTGGGCGGAGTCTGGGCGGCGCAGAGTTGGGGAAGATTTTGGGATTGGGATCCCAAAGAATCATGGGCTTTCATTTCTAGCTGCCTTTATCTGATCGTCATTCACGCCTACCGATTTGGGAAAATTGGGGATATTGGCCTCGCCATTGGATCCATTATCGGCCTTCAAGCCATCACGTTCACATGGTACGGAGTGAACTATATTCTCGGCGTCGGGCTTCACAGTTATGGATTTGGAAATGGCGGAGAGCTCATTTACGCCGTTTTTATCGCATTTGAAATCATTTTTATATCGTTAATGCTCTTTTTTCACAAAAAAACGCCAAAAATCACTCAAAATCCCTTGTGAAAAAACCTATCTATTCATATGATTACCGAACCACCCCAGGAATATATAAACTTTTTTATTGATTTTGAAGAAGCTCTTCTGTATTGCTTGGTAAAAAAGCAGTTTTTTTTTAATGAAAAAAATAAGGGATCAATGAGAACTATAAAAAGTGAACGTCTAAAAAAACTAGAGGGAGAATTACAAGATCTCGAGCAATGGCTTAGGCTGAGTCTTGTTCCCAAAAAGGATATTGAAAAGCATAAAGAGGAGATCGCTTTAGTTAAAGAAAAGATCAGAGATGAAATGGATCGTCTTCAGATTCTGAAAGAGAGCGGTGATGTAGAAGATTATGTTGCTCCTAAGCGAACCACCACTCGCACAGGGTTCACGGAGATGCCATCGATTCCAGATATTGACATGGCAGAATCAAATACTAGTTATGAAAATGAATCTGAAGAGACGAACGCGGATGCTGAAGACAAAACGGATGCTGGTGAAGAAGAGAGTGAAGCTGAAGAGAGCATCGTTGAAGAAGAGTCATACTTTAGCGACAAAAATCGTTGGAAACGGGGTGGAATCATCGACCCTGAAGCAAATGAATGGTAAAAGATTCCTGAAAGACTACAGCCTATACATACATTTGCCCTTCTGTTCAAAGAAATGTGACTATTGCCACTTTTTTGTCCTCCCTGATAAAGAAATTTATAAATCACAACTTCTTGATGGCTTAAAAAAAGAGTGGGACCTCGTGAATTCCAAAACTCGGAATATGAAGCTGGTCTCGATTTATTTTGGAGGAGGCACTCCCTCACTTTTTAGTCCTGACAGAATCCATGAGCTCTTAAGTTTATGGGATCATGGGGACATTGAAGTGACTCTAGAAGCCAATCCAGAGTTGGTGACAGATGGGTTAATGAAAGATTATGCACAAGCTGGGATCAATCGTGTGAGTCTTGGAGTCCAGTCGTTCGATGATCAACTTCTCAAACAACTTTCACGAACACATGGATCTCAAACGGCAGTCAAGGCAATCGAATGTATTTCTAAGAGCATTCAAAATATCTCTATCGACATGATGTATGACATTCCCACGCAGAAGTTGGCGCAATGGGAAAGAACCCTAACGCAAGCTGTAGAGCTGCCGATCACCCATGTCTCGTTATATAATCTCACATTTGAGCCCCATACGGTATTTTACAAATACCGAGATAAGTTGCAAAAAACTGTTCCTAACGAAGAAACAAGCCAAGAGATGTATGAATTAGCAGTGGAAAAACTCACTGCACAGAATTTCAAGCAATATGAAATATCGGCATTTTGTCAGCTGGGATATGAATCGCAGCATAATTCCGGATATTGGACAGGTCGTCCGTTTATAGGCTTAGGACCGTCAGCATTCAGTTATTGGGAGGGATCACGTTACCGCAATGTTGCAAACTTGAACAAGTATTTAAGGGCCTTGGAAGACGGGAAAACACCTGAGGATTATCGCGAAACCCTGGAGCCTGATGCAGCCCAGAGGGAGCTGTTTGTGATTGCGCTCCGTCTAATGCGAGGAGTTAAGATACAAAAGTCTTCTTCACTCTATGAAGAGACAATTCAGCAATTGATTAGTCAGGGATTATTAAAATTAAGAAGCGACCGTCTCAAGCTCACACCGCTTGGTATCTTACATTACGAAACGGTAGCGGCAGAGTTGATTTAATTTTTGAACATACAATTCTACTTCCTCGATAACATAAGTCATTTCTTGGAGCCCCGAGCGGCTATCGCCGCTCATATCGTGAAGTAAACTCAGCAGGGCTGGAAGCCCGACATTTGTCAGCCCAGGCAGTAGCGGAGCGGAGGCCTGGGAGAGCATCCCTAAAATATCAAAGCCCTGAAAGGGTGACACAAACCGCGGTCAATGTCACCCTTTCAGGGCTTTGATGTTTTTTTGGTTCGTTTTCCCAGCCCTCCGCTTCGCTACAAACTGGGCTGACAAATGTCGGGCTTCCAGCCCTGCTGAGTTTACTCAGAAGTGCGCAGGCAAGCCTGCGCACTCCAAAAAATTTATTCGGCAGCATTCCAAAGATAATGCGCATGACTAATTACATATTCTCCCTCATTATTATGCAGCCTATCTGACGCATCGCAATATTCAAAAGGAGCTTGAGAGCCTTTTGAAACGAGTTTATTAGGATAAGCCTCTCCCTTCCCAATTTGCTTGGCTGCCAGAGAAAGACCCAACGATTTAGCTCGCTTAATCGCATATTGCAAGATTCTTTTGACATGGACATCTGGTAAGTTTTTGGGATATGTTCTTTCCAAAAACAAAACAGGTTTTTTTGTTGTTTCATCTAACAAAATTCGGAAAATAACCCGTGCATAAAGAGACCCATCTCTTCTTTTCAAAGCGATGACTTTGTTTTTCCCATCAATGACATAGCCGAGAAGTGCTTTATTGTGAACCGCATGACCTGCCACTCGTTGACAGCTGTCCTGGACTTCAGTTCCACAGAGAAGGAGATCAATGGGGTCATCCGTTTCCACAACTGTCAAAAGAATATCTGAATTTTTAGTTTCTGAAAAAACTCTTGTCAAAGTCTGTAGATCCTCAAAGAATTCTGAACTAGGGCTGAGTTTCATTAAAAGTCCCCTAACTATCAGAATGAGTTCAAGAACTTCATTTTTATCTGCCTTGAGAAGTTTAAGACATTGGAACTGAAATTCCTGGGACAAATTCATTTCATCATCAAATTCAACAGCTTTCCCCTTCAAGTCTTTATAGAGTAGAGGAAATTGCTTTCGCTCCAAATGATGATGCTCAAACTGATCTAAGAGAAATTCTCTCATATCAAATTCTTTCTCTTTTTTATGTGGATTGCTTTCCAACTTGGTTGGATGACTTTCGACATAATTTTCTTTCCATTTGACTAATAGATCGTCGCGTCCCTCAAATACTGCCTTAAAATGTTCAGACTGATCGAGGAGATAGCGATTTTCCTTGAACCGTCCATTGCAAACATCTTGAATATAACGTTGAAATGCCGTCATGAGTGCTTCTTTTTCTTCTGATCTCAAATCTTTGATTTTCATTAAGTAAATTCCCACTGCCTCAGGCATTCGAGAGCCAAAAAAGATGTCTATGAAACGGACAGTTTCCTCTTCATCAAGCTCTAACTCTTGTTTCGTCAATTCCTTAATCATCTTAAATAAAGTTCCTTTAGGAATTTGTCCTTTCTGAGCCTTAAACAATTCAATTAGGCGTTGCTCTTGTTTAAAACCTATCAGTAGATTTAAATATGTGAGATCTTCTATGAGTTGATTGCTATCGGGCAAAGAGGCAAGATAAGAAAGAACACCACTTTTAATTTCAGGAGAAATTGTGGATTCATAAAGGGAACTCAAGACTTCTATGAGGAGGATTCGATTTTCGGATCGATTAAATTTTCGTGTCACCTTTTTCCTAAAATGAGTATTCGGAGGTCTCTTCTTTTGACCTGGTCTCATATAAGGCTTGACCACTTTCAGATCAACCCCTTGAGCTTCTAAAGCTTGAAATAACACCTCAAAATAAACAGAGTAATCTTTTTGCATTTCAATCTCAGTTGTCAACCGCGCGAAGTACTCCTCAGAATTCGCAATCTCCTCGATCAAAATCCGCGTCATGACGATCCGATGTACGGGGTTTCTGAGTTTGGAAATCACCTTCAAGGCCCTTATTGGAATCCGACTCTCATCAATTTGATAATAATCAACCAATACATAGAGAAAGAGAAGCCATTTCATCAACTCTACTGTCACGTGTTCTTTTGGTTCACTTATGATGTCATTTAAAAAGGTATAATAAAATGCGGGAGTCCCCTTTTTAGAAAAAAGATTAATAAATCCACTATAACCATCCTGTATATCATTCATCCAAATTTCATAATAAACACTTTCAATTTTACCCTTTAAAACACCATAGTCACTCGACCGATTGTATCTCACAATATTCTCCAGATGAAGAAGAGGATAAAACAGCTGTTTCTTGTAGATTTCAGTCTGGTAATGATTCGTATCATTATTTCTGATCAATGTGCGGTAACACTTTAAAAGAATTTTTGGATCCTCTTCTTTAAATTCATGAAGGACCAACGCTAATTTCTCAGGACAGCATGCTAAACTAATACGCTTAAGCTCCTGCACGACATCATCATCAATACCCTTAAGTATTTGCAACAAGCGTCTTTCGAAAAGCGCAGCAGGATCTACTTGAGCCAGAATTTTTGCTAGAGAAACATGTGCCTCTTTCGGCAGATTAAATACTTCTAAATAACAGGCAAAATAATGAGGATTCTCTCTTGCAATAATCTTGGCGCACTCAATTCTTTGTTCAACATTTAAGTGAAAATTCTTAAAATAACAGGCCATTTCAACGGGAGCTTTTTTAGCCAATTCAAGTGCATAGCGAAAATGAGATTCAACGGGAAGGCGAAATTTCGGAAAATGCCTCGCAGCTTCTGCTGGGTCATGATGTAACACCTTTTCAAAATAGGTGAATCTTAAATCTAAAGGGAGATCTAAATAGTCAAAATGGATCGCAAGCCATTTTAATCCGCCCTCTTTATATGGAAGATCTAAGTTCTTTAAATGGCTTAGAAGCGACCCTTCCCCTTCATGACGACTCACGATTTCCGCAATCACAATATGATCCTCCTGAGGAAGATCAAACAAATAAATAGCATTCATAGTGCTAAGAGGACAGGCGTGCGCAATGATGAAAGCATACTTTCGACGAACTTCAATAGGAAGTTTGAATTTTTTGATTCTGCTGGCAAAAGTAAAATATTCTTCATTATCCAAATATTTTTGTGAAATTTCAATCCTCTTTTCCAATGAAAGCTCAAATCGATCAATCACATCGAGAAGCTTATATGATGACACATCGAATAATTTATCGACAAAATCGACATGTTTATCTCTTGGCAAGTTCAAATTTCGGATATACGTAATCACATAACTCACGACCTTAGTTCTATACTCCTCTTCTCTTTTTAAAAGAATTTTGACCAGTTCCATATGTTGATCAAGTGATAAGTCAAATGAATCACAATACTGCGAAAAAGTGATGACCTTCTTCTTTTTTTCTTGAGTCCAGAAAGAACAGCGAACGTCATCACTCAGAAGTTTCGCCAGTTTAAACTTCTCATCACCATTTAAAGTAAATAGGTCAAAATTCAACGGTTTTGATAACTGATATTTTCTCGCTAGGGTTTCCGCAAATTCAAAATGGAATTGTACGGGAATATGAAATTTATCAAAGGTCTCAATCAACAATTCAGATGATGCCTTCAGGAGAACACGAGCGCATTCAAGACTGAGATCGCGATCTTCTACTTGAAATTTTTCGAAATGTTCTGCGAGAGCTTTGACATCCCTCTTCATAACCACCTTCATCAACTTCTGGCGCTCTTCTGATGTCAGGACAAAATGTTCAATACTCTCCGCAAGGTCACAAGATGCCTTTTCTGCAAAAAGTGTTGCAAACCGATAATGTTCAGATTGAGGAATCTTAAAATGATGGAAGTATTTAGCCGCAGCTTGCGGATTGTTTTTAGCAATGTGCTTCAAAATATCAAGATGCTTTTCAGGTGCGACTTTAAATTTAGCAAAGTATTTTGCTAAACCAATAGGCTTTCTTTTTGTAAGTTGACCAGCCAATTTTAGGACTTGATCTTCAGGAAGCTGGAAGTTTTCCAAAAATCTACATAATCCCATCGGTTTTCTCTTAACAAACAAGGTCGCATAATCTAAATGTTTCGCAATAGGGATGTCATAAAGATGTAGATGTTTTGCTAAATAATAAGCGTATTTCTTTGAAATAGCTTGAGCAAACTCTAAATGCTTATCTTTGGGGATCTTAAAACGATTGAAATGTTTGGCCAGGAGCAAGGGAGATTTCTCCATCAAAAATAGACTGAATTCATTCAAATATTCCTCAGGAATCTGAAAATTATCGATATAAGTTGAGAATGCCTCCGGATTTTCCAGAGCAATCTTCTTTGCAAGTTCTATCAGTAACTCATCTGAAATATCTAACTTATCAAAAAACTTAGCAATCACATGTTGTTTTTGTTGAGATAGGGATATTGCGATTTCTTCAAACTTGTCGGCCGATATGGCCGAATTCATAAATTTTTCTTCAAAGATATCTGGATCCAAATTCGCTGCCAGTATGGCAAAATATTCTTGATATTCTTCAGGAATCTCAAATCTTTCAAAATTCGTGAGCACCTCCATTGGATGTTCTTCAGCAAGCTTTATTGCACAACCAAACCTAAAATTTATCTCCTTAATCTCAAACTCATCAAAATGTTCAATAACAAAAAGAGGATGATTCAGAACCATAAAACATTTAATTTGGTCATATAAATTAGGGTATTTTTTTAATTCATGAAGATAACTATCACGATTCTTTGAGCCATTAATCCCCGCAGCAAGGACATCCATAAGATAAGTCCCCAGAGAATCAACTGATTTTGTTTCTTGATTCAGCTCCCTCAATATCTCACTCGCTATTATGCTTTCGGAACAACATTGTATGACAAATTTTATGGGAGCCCCAACCAATGTAGATCCATCAATATCTAATGTTGATTGATTATGAGTGACCTTGTGGAGAATGGATTCCCAGGATTTGGATACTTTTTCGTGGATGGATCCAATCTGTTCTTGCTGTTCTGTGCTGACATCGCTGATTAAAATTATTTTGTTATAGGCACTTTCCAACGTATTAAAGATTTTTTGAACTCCCATTCATTTTCTCCTAACTACATGATATTAAAAACTTTGTGACAATATTGCACACCTTTCAACTAAAAACATAAAGAGTATTTATCGGTTTAAATAGCCCGGAGGGCTTAAATTGCAACAGCCCCGGGCATCGCCCGGGGTAAGGTT
>JAAKFL010000044.1 GCA_011065065.1 Chlamydiota bacterium
AATAATGAGATTCTCTCTGAGTTCTCTGCGACCTCTGTGGTGATTTATATGCAAAAGTCTACGAGAAACCTATTTTCATGTAATTGATAATCAAAAAGATATGGTTCAGCGGGAACTTCTGAATAGACGCAGACCCGGTGATCTGCGTCGTTTGTTGTGATAAGTTAATCATCAAAGCATGGAAAACAGTCATCACTAAGGTCATCACAGAAGCAAAGGTCATCCAAGCCGTTACAATCTGGCCCTTCATTATCACCACTGAGAATTGCCACACAGCATGCTGTGATGCAGGGGCAGCAAAGACAGATCACACCAACTATACTAGAACAAATACAAGCTTTTTTGGCTCTTTTTTTATTTTTTACTGATTGCTCGTAGAGTTTGTCAGCTTTTTCTTCTTCTGGTGTCTTTTTTGTTTCTTCAGATTCTGATGTTGAGTCGTCAGATTTGATTGTTGGTGATGAACTTTGAACTTGCATCGTTTCCTCCTTGTTAAAGAAGGGAACCTTATCAAGATCAATATTTTAGGTCCAAAGAATTAATCATTATCACAGTGTTTTTCGAAGATGATGCAGGGGAGAAAGAAACAAAAAACTGAATAAAGGGCGACTTGGAAGCAGCACCCTTCCTCCATATCCGTATATTCATGAGTTTGTCTAATAGCCTTTCTACCTGCTTGATCCGTTTTTGAATGGTTTCGACCGGAAGGGGGAATCAGCGGTGTTGTTGAATCGACTTTTCGAGGATTGTGGGTTCTATTTGTGATCATAAGAATTTTTTTTAACATGATTAAGATTTTTTTTAACCTGAATTTATGTTCAACGGTATTGATTTATGGACGAAATGGACAAATATAGCTTTTTTCCATCCATCTTGTCCATTCAGTCCATCCCGTCCATCAACACTTTATCGTTGGTTTTTATTTAGAATCAGTTTATATTTAGTATTTTATGAAATACTGCAAATCATCAAATAAATGTTTGAGATGGTCCACTCGCGAGGTGAAAGTCGGCAATCTTGGTGTCGGAGGTGACAATCCGATCCGAATTCAGTCGATGACGACGAGTAGTACTCGGGATGTCGATGCGACGGTCGAGCAAATCATTCGGTTGTCGGATGCGGGTTGTGAGATCGCTCGTGTGACTGTCCAGGGGAAAAAAGAGGCTGAGGCTTGTGAAGCGATTAAAAATACTCTGGTGAGCCACGGGTATGACATTCCTTTGGTTGCGGATATCCATTTTTATCCTCCTGCTGCGATGTTAGTGGCCGATTTTGTGGATAAGGTGCGCATCAATCCTGGGAATTTTGTAGATAAGCGGGCGACTTTCAAAGTCCTTGAATATTCGGAAGCCGAGTATTTGGAAGAGCTTGAACGGATCGAAGAGAAGTTCACTCCTTTAGTGTTAAAATGCAAAAAACTGAAAAGGGCTTTGAGGATTGGGACGAACCACGGGTCTCTTTCCGACCGCATTATGAATCGGTATGGGGATACTCCCATGGGAATGGTGGAATCGGCTCTTGAGTACGCAAGAATTTGCCGTCGGCACGATTTTCATGACATCATTTTCTCGATGAAAGCCAGCAACACTCAAGTGATGATCCAAGCTTATCGCCTTCTTGTTTCTGAAATGATTCAGTTGGGTTGGAATTATCCTCTCCATTTGGGCGTGACCGAAGCTGGTGAAGGAGAAGATGGGCGGGTGAAATCGGCCATTGGGATAGGGTCTCTTCTTTTAGATGGTTTAGGCGATACCATTCGTGTCTCATTGACAGAGGATCCTTGGCATGAAATCGATCCTTGTCGGCGATTGGTTTCTCTTGCTGATCAAACAAGAGGAACAGGTGTTGAGCCCTTTGAAGAAAAGCATCGTAAGATTATAGACTTTCAGCGACGTGAAGTAGAGTTTCCTAATACCATTCCTCTTCATCAAGATGGGACTGTGGCCTTAATTGAAGGGCAAGAGGTAGACTTTGTTAAAAGTGATCTTCCGGGGCCGGTTCCACTCAAACAGGTTTGGCAACAGAAGTTTACCGTGCCTTTAACAGTGGAAACAGTTGTCGAAGTTTCGGATGAAAGCGAGAATCAATGGAACCTACTGAAAAAATTGAATCCTGCTCTCATTTTATTGAATCGTGAAACAGAAGGTCGTCTTCATTATTCCCGTAAGTTTTTTGATTGGCTGATCGAAAATAAAGTGAACGTACCAGTTCTTCTCAATTTCCATTATGAAGGAGATTGGGATGACACGGTCATTCGTGCGAGTGCAGAATGCGGAGCCCTTTTGTGCGATGGATTGGGGAATGGACTCCTTCTTGAAGGCCCATACCCATCCGATTCATTGCGCACATTAAGTTTTAACATTTTGCAAGGTTCTCGTATGAGAGCTGTAAAGACCGAATTTATTTCATGTCCCAGTTGTGGTCGGACGCTTTTTAACTTGCAAGAAGTTTCAGCGAGAATCCGTGAAAAAACTGCGCATCTTCCCGGAGTCAAAATTGCGATTATGGGTTGCATTGTTAACGGCCCTGGTGAAATGGCCGATGCGGACTTTGGTTATGTCGGTTCGAAAACTGACAAGGTGGACCTTTATGTTGGTAAGACCTGCGTCGAAAAAAACATTGATCATACAGAAGCCGATGAACGCTTGATCGAACTCATCAAATCCCATGGAAAATGGGTAAAACCCAATTGCTCTATAAATTACTAGCATTCAAATATCTATCTTTTTTTATCTATAATTAAAATTTTTTCTTGACGATGTATGATTTTTGGGTAACTTTCCTAGGTATAGGAATAAAGGCCTCTTTTGAGAGGCTAATTTGCTTTTAGGGGGTCATAATGAATACGGAAGTGGATGAAATTGTGGAACTGTACCCGAAAGTAGTGAAGTCACTGTTATCACTGAAAGAAGTGAAAGCTGATACAAAGTATTATTATGATTTTAATAATAAGATATTTTGTGAATCTGGTGGTCAACTGACGTCATTTGCTGAGTGGGCAATAGGTGGATGGGGAAAGTGGGGAGTCCAAACTGTAGCTCGTGTGGCTACGGGAGAGTCTCATGATACGCTTGTTCTTGGGATTAAGAATGTGATGGATGACGTGTATCTCTTGTTATCGAAAATTACATCGGTCGCTCAATCAACTTGGATGACACCAACTTCTCGAAGACCACTGATCGATATTATGACAGAATTATATAGTGCTATGCTCATCGCTTCGAAGGGGATTCGTCGCTTAGAAAGCAATTACGACGTTGAACTCAATAAATCACGAAAAATTTATCCTTTTCGTAAAGAATTTGAATCACGGACCAAATTTATCTATCGATCGACTGAAAATATGCGTAGGCAAAATATCATTGATGAAGCGAACGAAGAGTGTGTGATTCGTCAAAAAGAAGGTGGGCGTTTTGTGGATGAGGTGTTCCGACGTCGAACATTAAGTGATATGACTCTTTATCATACTGCAAAGGACAAAAAAGTGATGAGGCAGATGTCGCGCCATTTGTTACCAGATGAACTGTCTTCACAAATCATGGCGGATATTTTTTATTATCTGAAACGAAATAACTGGAAGTTAAAAGAGATTATTGACAAACAGCTTGAAATATCAGTAGACCATGATCATTTGTTGCTACGTAAAGAACAAACTCATTTGTATAGAACGCTTCAGTTTTTTAAGGATAACACATTCATACATCTCAAAGAAAAGAGTGGAATCCCACATGTGAAAAAAGTCTTGAGATTTGCGGATCGTGAAATGCTGATGTGCCTTAGGAGAAAAATGGAGGATGAAGAAAGCATTAAGAGAGTAGAAAATGATGTGAAGTATTTAGAACAGTATCAAAAAACTCGTGGAATCGCGGTGATAGAAAGGAGCTCAAAGTACTTTTCTAAAGATGAGTCGATGCTTATCCATTCCATTCATATGAGAGATTATGATCAAGGAACATTGGAGACTTGTGTCCATCGAGATGATTTAACATTTAAAGAAAAGTGTCTGATCACTATTGACTTGTTACATGCTTTGCAAAAGCTTCATGATGACGGTATTGTCCACTTGAATATCAAACCAGATGTTGTCTTAGTTCAGAAGAAAACAAACGAGGAAAAGGTTACGGAGATTTCTTCTGCCCTTATGGGTTTTGATTTTGCGAGGCCATATTCTAAAGAGGAGGATAGTTCTTATTTACCTTCAACAGATATGTGGATGTTGGGTTGTGTTTTGAATTATCTGTTTACGGGCAATGAAATGCCCTGGCTTCAATGTTTAAAAAATCATTCTGTATTCGAAGCGGATGTACAGGTTGCCATGGGGTCTAAAGTCAAATATGATGAACCGAAGGTAGGGACCATTGAACATTTGATTTGGTTATTGATTCATCCAGATCCCTTTATAAGGCCAAGAGCAAAACTTGCGATTGAGATGGTCGAACAAGTGTTAGAGTTCGAGAAGATGAAAGAGGATCTTGAATTGGCGACAAAAGGATTGAGTGAGCTGCCTTTTTAAGTCTAGGCTTCTTGATATTTTTAACCGCGAAGATCGCGAAGATCGCGAAGATGCGCGAAGACCGGAAAAATTTACAGAGATTTGTTGAATAACCTGTTTAATTTATTGGTTCACTTTAGTGGCTAGAGCACTAAATTTCAAAAGCCTATATTTATTTTTATTCATAATTAAATTTTTTACTTGACGTTGGGTGATATTTAGGTAACTTCCCTAGGTATAGGATCAAGGGCCTCTTTTGAGAGGATAATTTGTTTTAGGGGGTAATGATGAATGCTGAAGTGGATGCCATTGTGGAACGTTATCCAAGGATTGTGAAGTCACTTTTATCGTTGAAAGAAGTGAAAGTTGATACGAAGTATTATTATGATTTCAATGAAAAGATATTTGGCGAGTCTGGTGGTTCACTGACGTCATATGCTGAGTGGGCATTTGGTGGATGGGGGAAGTGGGGAGTCCAAGCTGGGGCACGAGTCGTTACGGGAGAATCTCACGACACTCTTGTCGATGGGATTAAGGAGTTGAAGGATGACGTGGATCTTTTGGTATCGAAAATTACATCGGTTGCTCAATCGACGTGGATGACACCGACTTCTCGACAACCTCTGATCGATATTATGACAGAAATTTATGGTGCTATGGTGATCGCTTCGAAGGGGATTGATCGGTTTAAGCTCACTTATTCCGGTGATCTTGATAAATTAAAGAAAATTTGTCCTTATTGTGAAGAATATAAATCTCTGACCAAATTGATCTATAAGTTTACCGAAGAGATGCGTAAGCAAAATATTATCGATGTAGCTAATAATGAGTGTTTGATACGTCAAAAAGAAGGGCGTCGTTTTCTGGATGAAGAGTTTCGTCGTCGATCGCTGAGTGATATGACTCTTTATCATACTGCAAAGGATAAAAGAGCGATGAGACAGATGGCGCGACATTTATTACCAGATGAGTTGTCTTCACAAATCATGGCAGACCTTTTTTATTATTTAAAACTGAATGACAGGAAGTTAAAAGGGATTATTGATAAACAACTTGAAACCTCTGGAGACCATGATCATGTGCTGCTTCGTAAAGAAGAAACGCATTTATATAGAACACTTCAGTTTTTTAAGGATAGGGCTTTTATACATCTCAAAGAAAAGAGTGGGATCCCACATGTAAAAAAAGTCTTGAGGTTCGGGGATCGTAAAATGTTGATGTGTTTTAGGAGAAAAATGGAGGATGGAGAGAGCATTGAGCGAGCGGAAAATGATGTGAAGTATTTAGAAAAGTATCAAAAAACTCGCGGAATCGTTTTGGTAAAGGGGAGCTCAAAGTACTTTTCTAAAGAGCAGTCGACGCTTATCCATTCCACTCATTTGAGAAATTACGATCAAGGGAGTTTGGAAACTTGTGTGGATCGAGATGATTTGACATTTAAAGAAAAGTGTCAAATCACTCTTGATTTGTTGCATGCTCTACAAAGACTTCATGAGGATGGCATTGTTCACTTGAATATCAAACCTGATGTTGTCTTAGTTGAGAAGAAGTCGAATGAGGCAAAGGCTAAGGGAATCTCTTCAGCACTTATGGGGTTTGATTATGCTCGCTCTGTCTCTGAGGGGAGCTCTGAGAGTCCTTATTATATGCCTTTTACGGATATGTGGATGTTGGGTCATGTTTTGAATTATCTGTTTACGGGTCATGAATCGCAGTGGTTGAAAGTCATGAAAAAAGTTTCCATTTTCGACATTAATCTTGGAACGGCAATTGGATCGAAAACCCGCTTTGATGAGCCAAAGGTAGGGACGGTTGAACACTTGATCTGGTTATTGTTACATCCTATCCCTCACAAGCGGCCAACAGCCTCGCAAGCGATTGAGATGGTCGAAAGGGTATTGGAGTTCGAGAAGATGAAAGAAGATCTTGAATCGGTGACAAAGGGATTGAACAGCTTGCCCTTTTAAAATTTAACCGCGATCTTCGCGGTTAAATTTTCAAGTCTACTAAAATTCTTAGGATCTCTGAATACCCAGCGCTTTATTCAATGGCGTGACAACATACACCCAGATGATTGCATAAAGTATCGGCGCAACAACGAGCGGAAAATACTGAATTCCTCCCTTAAGTCCCAATATTTCGGGAAGATCGCCCCAATAGATGGCGATTAAAGCGACAACAATCCCTAAAGAACCTCCTGTTAAGATGCCGCTCATCGTCTCATCTGCCGGAAGGAAGTGGCGACAGATCCAAAAGTAGAGCACGTTCCAAATTCCCCAAATAATTGGGATAAAGTGCACAAAGATCAAATAAATCACATTTTGGTAACCTAACCAGTAATGCAACAAAAGTGCAAATGGAATAATAAGAGTTGGGAAAAAGATTCCCACCATAAAAGCTTTGATTGTATTCATTAAAAACTCCTCGTTTTGTTTGCTATATAGCAGTTGATTGAATATTAATAAATAATTAAGGTGGCGGATATGAGATCAATAGCAAATAGAACCATTCTGATTACAGGAGCTAGCCGTGGCATAGGCCGTGCTATCGCTCTCCGTTGCGCTCAAGACGGAGCTAACATTGCCATCCTGGCCAAAACCGATCAACCTAATCCAAAACTCCCTGGAACCATTCATACCGTGGCTGAAGAGATTCAGGAAGCAGGTGGAAAGGCTTTGCCTTTAAAAGTTGACGTGAGGTTTGAAGATCAAGTTCATGAGGCGGTTTCACAAACTGTTGAGGCTTTCGGGGGAATTGATATTTTAATCAACAACGCGAGTGCGATCTTTGCGGTGCCGACGATGGAGACTCCGATGAAGCGTTTTGATCTCATGCATCAATGCAATGCGCGAGCGACATTCTGTTGTTCTCAAGCTTGTTTGCCCCATTTAAAAAAGTCTGATCATGCCCATATCCTCAATATGTCTCCTCCGCTGAACATGAACCCCAAATGGTTCCAACATCACCTGGCTTACACGATGTCGAAATATGGCATGAGCATGTGCACATTGGGAATGGCAGCCGAGTTTGCTGAAGATGGCATATCGGTCAATTCTCTTTGGCCCAAAACCACCATTGCGACAAGTGCGATTGAGGTATTTTTCCCTTCAGCTGTCCCACATAGCCGAAAGGATTCTATAGTGTCTGATGCAGCGCATTTAATTTTGACAAAAGAAAACCCGCAATCGGGGCAGTTTTATATTGATGAGGATCTATTGCGTGAAGAAGGGGTGAACGAATTTGAAAAATATGCCGTTTCACCAGGGGTAAAGTTGCAACAGGATTTTTTTATTGATGATGGAGACTTTTGATAAGACTTGGTATGGGGTTACTTCGATTTGGGTCAAGTGGGAAAAAGATTCTGTCGATCTGGAAATACCCACTCTCCCCGAAGAACTTCTCATTAAGATATTCTCTTATCTTCCTCAAAATGAAATTGGAAGAACTCTCCCTTTAGTCTGCTGGTCTTGGAAAGAGATTTCAGAAGATTCACGTTTGTGGAAAACCAGTTACTTTTCCAGGCTTCCTAAGTTTTTAAGAAAAGATGTCTTAAAATTAAAGGTCTTTTACAAAGAAGCTACTAAATCACTTTTGCATTCGCGAACAATTGCCGATACTTACATTGATATTGCTGAGAAGAATAAGTCTGGAGAAGATCGCTGGATTTTGAAGAACTTTATGGATTTGGAAGCATCGGAACCTGTGACGATTCGATATAATGGATGTCAGAAAACAATCCCAATGGATGATCTCAATACTCCTCCGTATGTTTGGGATTTCATGATGCAGGTGGTAGGCGGTGAGACGATTTTTAATCGTCTCCCGGTGATCAAATTGGATGATTATGAAAATATCAGAAAGATCAACCCATTTGATCTTCCGCATGATAGAATGGCCAAGATTCAAATACAGGGATCAGATATTGGGGTCGTGTTTCGGAGACAATTAAATCTGTTTTTCCTCTATAAAGACGATTATGGAAATCTAATGGTTCTCATTCAATGTGAGCCTGAGGAATGCTTAATTAAATATCACGAATCTCCGAAATTTAACTTTAACTATCCTCTCTATCGAATTTTTTTTTGGACTATAAATAAATGTTGATTTTAACTAAAACTTGAATGATGATTATTAGTCACGATTTGTTTGTTCCCAGTTTTACTTCTCCTGAGCATCAACTATGCTTTGATGTTTTGATGGGATTAGAGAAGAGGAAAAAAATCCCTAAAAAACATCAGGTTCAAGTGAGAGAGTTGGTGCCTGAGATCATTCAGCAACTAAATGAGTTTTTGAGTGAATCTTCTCACTCTCCTACTTTGAAAAAATTTTACGAAGAGGTTTATTTTCGTCGGTTGGCTCATCTGGATGAGGATACCTTTGACCGCTCTCTTATCAGTATGGAGGTTTTGAAATTTTTTGTTCCTAAATACTATCCTTCGTACAAACAGTATCTGGATAATTATCAGAAAATCGGTTCCAGTGAAATTACAAGAAGCTCTAAATATTATAAGATCGCACTGAAAGTCATCCAATTGGGATTGAAATTGGGGGTCGCTCCTGAGCCCGTTTCGAAGGGAGCCAATGGCACCTATTTCATGAAGGATTTAGCCGGGAGAAAGTTGGGAGTTTTTAAACCATCTGATGAAGAGTTTGTAGCGAGCAAAAGTAAAAAGTTTCGTTATCTTGCGAATACTCTTCCTCTTTGCGACACTCTCATTTTTCTTCATGGGGGGAATGGGCATAAGTCTGAATACATGGCCAGTATCGTGAGTCGAAAATTGAAGCTTTACATTGTCCCAACAACAAAAGTGGTCTCTCTCAAAAGTTTTCATTTTTGGAAAAAGTCAGAAGACACTCTTAATAATCGGGTGAATAAAGTAGGTTCATTACAGCTATATATTCCGCATGCCATTGAGGCGAGGGAAGCTTTTAACGTGTATCGAAATTGGTGTTTATTGCCGGACAGGGGAAGTTACCTCCTGAATAAAACGAAGAGAAAAGAGTATGTCTTAGAAAACCTTTCGCAAAGAGATTTTGAGCACATGGTGATCACAGATTTCTTGATCGCTCAACTTGATCGGCATCCGGGAAATTGGTATGTGGGGGAGCAAATTTTTTTGATTGATAACGGTGCCACCATGCCGCATAAGCATTCCGATAGCCGCATTTCTCGGCTCAACCAGTATGCATGGAAAATCTTTCCACAGGCACGCGTCCCATTTGATGATCATGCCAATAAAATCATCGATCGCCTGGAATTGAGTCTTGAAGAGATCATCAAAAGGTTTCACAGGAAGAATCTCATCACAGAAGAGGGGCAAGAAGAAACATATCGGCAGCGTGTTCAAGTTTTGACTTGGTATGTTAGGTTAAGAAAAACACCCCTGCAGTTAGCTGCTGTCCGCTCCTCACAGGATTTCAAAAAAGTCTTGAAGCGCATCCAAAGAAAGGTGGTGAGTACCGGAGATATCCATATCGTGTGAATATGTGTTGCATTCTGATCCATATTTTTTTAATGTGGTGAAAAAAAATGGAGGAATCATGAGCCAATTCAAAACAAGTTTCATCACCAAAAATGAAATGCCCCTAGTTCTGGAACCTACACGTCCATTGAAACGTGAAGAGTTCAAGGAGCTCATTCAAGAAGAAAATCCGTTTATTCGAGAAAGTATCAAAAAATATGGATGTGTTCTCTTCCGAGACTGCCCGATTGATGGGACAGACGAATTTAATGAGACCGTGGATTTTCTCAAAATCGGAGAAAAAGTGAACTATATTGGTGGGGATAGCCCGCGGACAAAGGTGAAGGGAGCGGTTTATACCTCGACTGAGGCGCCTCCTGGAATCAAAATTCCTTTACATAATGAACTGAGTTTCCAAAAAAACTTTCCAAAACACATTTGTTTCTACTGTGACATTCCTCCTCAGACAGGAGGAGAAACATTTGTCGGGGATGCCCGTAAGATTTATCAAGATGTGGATCCTCATGTCAGAGACCGATTTGAAAAAGGGGGCTTGAAGTACATCTCTCGTTATTACCATAAAAGTCGGATCATGGATTTGATGAATCAAATTCAGAAAGGGCACAAAAATTGGATTCAGGTTTTTGAAACAGATTCTAAGATGGAAGTGGAGAAGCGTTGTCGCGATAAAAACTTTGATTTTCGTTGGTTGAAGAATGACTGGCTTGAAATCACACAAGTGGGACCCACATGGATTACCCATCCTGAGACAAATGAAAAAGTGTGGTTCAATCAAATTCATCTCTATGATTATAACCCCAAGTTTATCGGTACTATGCGCTATCTTGGAGTGAAAATGTTTTACTGTCGTAAAGATACTTTGGTTCACGAAGCGTGTTTTGCCAATGGTAAGAAGATTGCGCGCCAAGATCTTTATCACGTGATGGATGTCTTGGATAAAAATTCGGCCTATTTCCCTTGGAAGAGGGGGGATTTAATGGTTTGCGATAATATCCTTGCGATGCATGGAAGATCGTCATTTACCGGGCCGCGCAGGATTCTAGCGGCAATGACCGCTTAGATTTTTACCACCGAGACACAGACTCGACTTTCGCATTTTTCATGTAAGTAGCGATATGTTTATTTTGGTGTAAATGGCTTATAAATTTAACCGCGAAGATCGCGAAGATCGCGAAGAAACGCGAAGAAACAGACT
>JAAKFL010000045.1 GCA_011065065.1 Chlamydiota bacterium
CGACAACGAGCCTCATAACACTCTTCCCCTCCCACAAGAATTGTGTTATCATCATAGCGTGCCGGCTCCCCGTTCACCAACCTCTGCGTATGATTCGCCTCATCTCCACAAACCATACAAATGGCATGAAGCTTTAATACATTATCAGAAATCGCCATAAGAGATGGAATGATCCCGAACGGATCTCCCCGAAAATCTGTATCCAATCCGGCGACAATCACACACTTTCCCATATCGATAAATTGTTGAATGATTGGAACTGTACCCTCCGGAAAAAATTGAATCTCATCAATTCCAATCACATCAATCGAGGAATCAACCATATCCAAAAGAGCCGCCAGACCTTCTTCACAGCTGCTAATCGGATAAGCTTCTCGGCTCTCACCATCGTGACTTACAATACAAGAATAGGACGTTCGATTATCAATTTTATGCTTGATCGTGAGAACTTTTTTCTTTGCGTATTCTGCTCGACGTAACCGACGCATCAACTCTTCTGATTTTCCAGAAAACATCGATCCACAGACAACTTCTAGACGACCTCTTGATTTCATAAACACCTATGAACCTATTTTTTGTCACAGTCTAACACCGACATTTTCGTAGGTCAAACCATTTTAATCAACTTGACATCTTTTTCACGTCAATGTAATTTGGTTTTCAAAAAAAGGAGTTTGTTATGACATTCGAAAATTTATCATGGGTGTTAGTGGTTCTTTCACTCACAGGAAATATCTTTGTGATTAAGAAAAATGTGACTGGGCAATGGCTGTGGGCGATTGCCAACCTAGGGTGGATCGGTTTTGATATATACATGGAAGCCTATTCACAAGCCTTTCTCTTTGCCGTTTACTTTGGAATGTGTGTTTGGGGAATTATCGCGTGGACAAAAGACAACAAGAAAGCTGCAACGCCTGAGCCTGCATAATTAGAGAAAATTAACCGCGAAGGTCGCGAAGGACGCGAAGACGCGCGAAGACCAGAATCATTCATGATAATTTAGGGATATCGTGTTTGATAAATGAATTATAATTGATCTATTTCTTCGCGCATCTTCGCGACCTTCGCGATCTTCGCGGTTAAAATAAAAAAGACTCCGCACCTCTACTTTTTGCGGATATAAATCACTTTCTCAATAGTCGTACAAACGCTCCCCTTCTCATCCACAAGATCAACGCTATAACTACGATTGATCGAAGTTTGAGATTCGAGTTCCTTAATAATAGAATTCGTCTCTTCTTCAGCAACCTTGAAGGTGGCAAATAGAGTCTTACGGCCAGGCCGTTTAAATTGAATCGTCGCTGATTTATCCCAAACAATGTATTCAGATCCTAGAGTCTTAATCAACATTAACATATACATCGGATCGACTGCTGAGTATAGACTCCCACCAAATATCGTCCCCACATAATTTCGCGTACGCCAATTTAAAGGCACTTTAATACGAACTTCTCGCCAATCATCCGAAATATAGAGTATCCTAGCCCCCGTCCCTCGATAGGCAGGATATAAATTGAAAATCCATCGAGAAATCCTCGTTTTCCAAGATTCCATAGCTACCCTTATCTATTTTAAAATATAATTATAAAAAAGAATATAAACAAATTTTATTGACATTTTAAAAAAAATGGTTTAAAATGTTCTTTAATATCAACAATATAAGTAAAAAAAATGCATTGTTCTGAAAAAATAAGAAATATAGCGATTATCGCCCACATTGACCATGGAAAAACCACATTATTAAATGGCCTTTTAAAACAGTCTAAAATATTTCGAGATAATCAAGTGATTCCCGACAGGGTCATGGATTCATATGATCAAGAGCGAGAACGTGGAATCACGATTTTTGCCAAGCACACGACGATTTACCATCAAGATTATAAGATCAATCTGATTGACACCCCAGGACACGCGGATTTTTCTGGTGAAGTTGAGAGAGTTTTGGGAATGGTCAATACAGTCTTACTGATTGTCGATGCTCATGAAGGCCCCATGCCCCAAACACGTTTCGTTCTTTCCAAGTCATTGAAATTGGGTTTAAAGCCTTTTGTGATTATTAACAAAATTGACCGTCCAAATGCAGATCCTGAACGTGTCTTAAATGAAACCTTTGACCTGTTTGTGGAACTCGGTGCAACCGATGAACAGTTGGACTTTCAATACTGCTACGCATCCGCTCTACAAGGTTACTCTCAGATTGATATCGAAGATCCAAAAGTGGACTTTACTCCTCTCCTCGATTTGATAGTTTCGACAACTCCGCCTCCAACCGGAGATATTTCTTATCCATTTTTATTTCAGTCTTGTAGTATTGTCTATGACGAATTCCGTGGGCGACAAGCCTGTGGTCGAATTCTTGAAGGAAGTGTAAAAAAAGGGCAACAGATCCATCACATCGGTCCGTGCGGCAAGCCTGTCCGTGCCACAATTACCTCGATTGAAGGATTTTTGGGTCTTGAGAAGGTTGAAATGGAAGAGGCTGGGCTTGGTGATATCGTTTGCCTTTCTGGTATCCCCAGTATCACGATTGGCGATACTCTTTGTGACCCTGAAAACACAAAAACTCTAACCCCGATTAAATTAGGTGAGCCCACAGTTTCAATAGATATATTAGTGAACAATGGACCATTTGTCGGAAAAAGTGGTCAACATGTCACTATGAATAAAATTCGTGACCGATTAGAAAAAGAAAAGAAAGCGAATATTTCCTACGAGATTTCAGAAGCTGAAGATGATCAAAAGAAGGTCACCGTTGCGGGAAGAGGAGAGCTCCATCTCGCCATCCTTCTAGAAGCGATGCGAAGAGAGGGATATGAATTCTGTGTCTCAAAACCACAAGTGATCTATAAGACTGTTGAAGGTGCGGTTCACGAACCGATCGAGAAAGTCTTTATTGAAGTTCCCGAAGAATTCTCAGGGAATGTCATTGAACAACTCTCTCGTAAAAAGGGAGAAATGCAACACCTTCATACAGATGTGCAAGGGATTACTCATATGGAATTCCTGATTCCGACTAGAGGCTTAATGGGATATCGGAACGAATTCTTGACTGCCACAAAAGGCCTTGGAATCCTGACATCTACCTACGAGATGCATGCGCCGTATAAAGGAGAGATCCCAAGCCGGATTAACGGAGCCTTAATTGCGCTTTCACGAGGAAAAGCCAACTCTTACGCGTGCTTTAACTTGGAAGGTCGTGGGAAACTATTTGTCCGACCAGGAAATGAAGTGTACGAAGGGATGATTGTTGGTGAACACAGCCGTGACAATGATCTTGTTGTTAATATTATCAAAGAGAAGCAACTCACGAACGTTCGTGCTTCCGGAAGTGATGTAAAAATCATACTGGCACCACCTCAAAACTTCACCATTGAACAATCCATTGGATATATCAATGATGATGAATGGATTGAGGTCACACCTGATTCGATAAGACTGAGAAAGCAGTTTCTCACTGAAAATGAACGTAAAAGGTCTTCACACACAAAGACTTAACGTTAAACGGATTGTCAATAAAATCTTTATAGCCGGGGAAACCGTTCGATCTGGAAGGCTATCAGCCCAAAAGATCCAAAAAGCCTTAACTAAAACATGACAAAAATGCGATAATAGATTAATATTAATAAAGATTGCCACCAAACACCAGATATCTTCTGTTTGGTGGCAATCTAAATAGTTGTTTTAGAAGTTTCCATAAAGCATCTTATCATTTTAAAACATGGAAACAAATATAGGAGAGCATCAAGTGTCAAAGTTAACAGGTACTATTAAATTTTTTAACCAACAGAAAGGATTTGGATTCATCACACCGGATGATGGAGAGAAGGATCTTTTTGTTCACGCGAACAACGTTATTGGTGGTGGTCAATCTTTAAATGACGGCCAGAAAGTCGAATATGCTTTAGGTGAAGGGCGTAAAGGTCCTGAAGCAGTTGAGGTCAACCCTGTATAGTCATTCTCAATAAATTCTTCATTTACATAAATACACAGTTTTTTTATATAATGAAGTATGAGAACAGGCCTTAGAATAAAGTGTTTAAGAGTAGCTCTTATCGTCTTTGGTATATTCTTTATTTTGGGAATATACCCTTTGATGATGATATGGCCCTCTGGTTGGACGTGGATTCCCCCACAAGCAGATTATGAACAAATGATTGTGGGGATTTATGCCACATTAGGGGTATTTCTTATAATTGCCTCTCAAAATCCATTGGAACATCGGAGTCTGATTTGGTTTACGGTGTGGTCAAGTGTTGTTCATGCCACCATCATGTTATTCCAGGCCATTATGGATCCACGGGATTTCTATCACCTCTATGGAGACATACCTGGGTTATACATCGTAGCTCTTGTCTTTGGCCTTCTCATGCCAAGAAACTATGAGAAGTCTGAAACCTATTGATATTTTGTAACATAAAACCACTTACCCATTCTTAATCACTCATATCAACGCTGCTCGTAGTCTTTGCAGCAGCAGTCTGAAGTCAGAAGTATGAAGTTATTTCGTCAGCGATCGGAATAGCGTACGCCTAAGATCCAGTGAACGCATACTTTTTTTAAGATTATCGGTTTTGGGACTATAGCCTGAAAGGCTTAAACTGCAACAGCCCCGGGCGATGCCCGGGGCTGTTGCAATTTGAGCCCTTCAGGCTAATTCTAAGGATGATAAATTCCTCCGCAAACATCTTCGTTCGCACCAAAATATCAACTTCTGACTTCACAAATTGGGGGTGGTTGGATTCGAACCAACGTAGACGTAAGTCAACGGAGTTACAGTCCGTTGCAATTGGCCACTATGCGACACCCCCGAGAAAGGAATGATGCTGACAGTAGGAGTTGAACCCACAACCGTCCGATTACAAGTCGGGTGCTCTACCAATTGAGCTATGTCAGCGAGTGAAGATATTTTATACTAAACTGCAAGTTTTGAGACAAGGGAAATTAACTCGGCTTTGTACAATTTTTGAGCGAATATTCCAGAGAAAAGCGATCTCCAGCGTAATAAATTTCGAAGGAAGGGTATTTTTTACCCTTCCTTCGAAATTTATCTAGCTGGAGGAAGCTTCTCTCGGAAGATGAGTTCAAAAATTGTGCAAAGTCGAGATTAAGGCTCCAAACTCTCTGAGGATTCAGGTGGTTCCACCTTTTCAGGAAGATCTGCCGAGTCCTCTTCCTTTGGCTTCAACTCCTTGATCCGCTTGTTCATAGTCCCTAAATCAGATATCATGTTGGCAATTCCACCCTGCAAAGCCTTTATCGAGCGAGACTGCATGCTCTTCGTCACCTTCTCCGATTGCTCCTTCTTCCAACAACAACTTTTATACTTTTTACCCGATCCACAGGGACATGGGTCATTTCGTCCAATTTTTTCCATGACTTATTACCTTAGTTGACTTGTAGTTGACAAAATTGTACTATGTAGAGGTGTTTTTAATAAACAAAAAGATTAGGTAAAATAATTATTACTATGAATTCTTTAAAGTGGAAGGGACTGGGGAGAAAAATCGAGAGCTCCTGCAGAAAGGCTCTCTATGATTACCAAATGATCGATGAAAGCGGTAAGATGGCTGTCGCCTTGAGCGGTGGCAAAGATAGTCTGACCTTACTGTTCATGTTAAAAAAAATTTTAGGGCGAGGTTTCCCAGATGCTGAACTTTTTGCGATTCATGTGGACGGAGAATTCACCTGCGGTGCCGGCGTCAATAAAGAATTTCTTAAGAAGACATGTGATGAATTGGATGTGCCTTTTATTGTTTGTGAATCCACACAGCGCCTTGAAACCCTGGAGTGCTATCGATGTTCCCGGGAGAGAAGATCTTTGCTTTTTGAAGCGGCTAAGAGTGTCGGAGCCCACACCATAGCTTTTGGCCATCATCGAGATGACAACGCTCAGACATTGATGATGAACATGCTTCAAAAAGGAGAATTTGCGGGGATGCTCCCAAAGATTACGATGCAACGGTACGATGTGACGATTGTCCGTCCCCTGATTTATGTATCGGAAGCTGAGATTCGGGAATTTGCCATGCAAAGCGGGTTTGCCAGAATTTCTTGCCAATGCCCTGTTGGGCAAAATTCCAGACGAAAACAGGTGGATCGATTACTCGATGAGATGGACGAGATGTTTCCCAATGCACGGCACAATCTGGCTCAGGCAAGCTTACTGTATGGATCCGATAAAGCGAAGAATCCTTAACTTACTCTGATTTCTTCTTGAAGCGATTCAAGCAAGCATTGGCTTGTATGTAAACAAAGGCGCCTAAAACCGCAGCAAAAATGGTTCCGATTAACAGCAAACGATAATAGTTATCAATACAACCCTCTAAATCTTGAGACGCTTTAAAGAGACACTCCCCTGGCTCAAGCCTTCCAGCAAATTCTTCAGATAAGGATGCATCACAATCAGCTGTGATACAAGAACCATAAAGCCACGATAAAAGGGCTCGGTATGCGACTAATGACACTCCTGAGGCGACAACCCCTGCGCCGCCTGCAACTCCTTTCTTAACGGCTCCAATTCCGAGACGCTTAATCCCTTTCTCCATCTGATTTGGCTTTAATTCATAATGTTTTTTTCTCAAACGAAAAAAATCAGGACTTGACGAGGTAATTGAACTCATGACTATCTCCAATTGTTATGTTTTCCAGACTTTACTCAGCAGCTTTCAAAATGTCAATCCGAATTTCTGTGAGTGAAAATAAGATTCGTGTGCTACACTGGACAAAAACAGAACAGGAAATGGTTATGACTAAACACAATATTCCCGAAGGTGAACATGAATCTCAAGTCGATATTCAAGGTGTCGAGATTGGGTTAATGCTCCCCGATCAGTTCCATTACGAGTGGATCGGACAACAAGATGTGATGGATCAACTACTTGCAGCTTGGTTCGTCCTCGATGAACACGATATGCCCCTCAATCCCAGGCTCGTTGGCAAGCCTGGAGTTGGAAAAACGACTTTGGCCTGTGCGGCGGCAAAACGTCTGGATAAAGATGTTTATATTTATCAATGTACAATGGACACGAGGCCCGAAGATCTGCTGATCACACCGGTGATCGATAAGACGGGTGGGATCCGGTATGTGGCCTCTTCTCTGGTCACCGCAATGATCCGGGGCGGAGTCTGTATTCTCGATGAAGCCAATCGGATGAGCGAAAAGTCCTGGGCCTCCCTAGCTCCCCTGCTCGATACGCGAAGGTATATCGAGTCTATTGTGGCAGGATTGAAGGTGAATGCCCATCCAGAGTTCCGCATTTGCGTGACGATGAACGATGATGCCTCGACTTATGAGATTCCCGAATACATCCACAGTCGAATTCAGCCACAGATTTTTCTCGATTTTCCGGAAGCAGAGGAAGAGAGAAGGATCCTCAGAGAAAATCTTCCCTTTATAGAAGAACACATCATGGACTACGTCGTGAACTTTCTTCAGAAAGCCCATGCGGCAAATGCAAATTTTACCGTAAGGGACGGCATCAACATTGCACGCTATGCGGCAAAACGAATTCAATACTTGAAAGCAGGCAATCAGTATGAAGGTCTGATGCGACAAGCTGTTGTGATGACATTAGGGGAAGAGGCTCTCGACTACCTACCATGACGCCATTTACGCTGCATAAGGATCAAATTTTTGCTGTTCCTATCACCCATTACAATATGGAGATGGCTGCGGCGATTAAATTGGCTTTTGAGGAGATTCAGCCTGATTGTGTGGCGGTGGAACTTCCTGAAACGATGCAGTTGCAACATCTCCACGCTGCCTCACGTCTCCCCGACATCAGCCTGGTAATTCCTTTTAGCACTCATCTTGACCCGATTTACTACTTATGCGAACCTTGTGACCCCTCATACGAAGCCTTGCGAAGTGCCTTGGAAACGCAAATCCCCGCTTTTTGCATCGATCTGGATATCGATCGCTATCCTGAATTCAAAGAACTCATGCCAGATCCTTATTCGATCACAAAAATTGGATTGGAGAATTATTACGAGGCTTACAATAAGATCATTCTGTCATCCCAAAAAGCTCGCTCAAAATATGACGAGCACCGGGAACTGTATATGGCCAAGCGATTGAAGGAATTGAGTCTTAATTATGACCGAATTCTTTTTGTCGGAGGCATGTTCCATGTCAACAATGTTCTAGAACTCATCGACCGCCCAAAATTTCCCGAGCTCAAGCACACTCATCGAGATAGTGTTCAAATATGCACATTAACTGAAGAATCGTGTCGTGAAGTGATGGCAGAATTTGGTTGGATTTCTCGACAGTATGAAGAATTTCGAAAAACCAAAGTTCTTCCTGATCGACAAAAACTGATTCTCGATCTTTACAAGGAAGCTTCGCTGAAATACATAGAAGTGAGCGGTCATGCATTTCCTGGGTACCATTTTAGGAATATCATGAAATTTCTTCGCAACTATGCGTTAATAAAAGGGAAGCTGATGCCCGATCTGTTTCAGATCCTGGCAGCTGCCAAGGGATGTGTGGACCATAACTATGCCTATGAAGTGTGGAAGCTCGCCACCGAGTACCCTCATCTTAAGAATGTGGATGGACTCGAAGAGATCGATTTGAGCGCAAAGGATATTTGGGGAGAAAGCAAGACGATTCATTTTCATATGCGCGAAAAGGGTCGAAAGGATTTTTTCCAGATGCACCGCACGAAAAAGAAATCCAATATGATTATGAAACCCCCTGGTCCATTTTCCATTTGTTCGTATCCTCCTGAAGACATCACCATTGAAAATTTCGGAGATTACCTGAAGAAAAAAGGGTCACAGATTATCTGTGAAGAAGGCTCGCGCTCGATCCCCTTTTCCTCGAGTCTTGAAGACGGCATTGACACCCGTGAAACCATTCGCCATTGGACTGAAAAAAAACTTTACGTAAAAGTCAATGGCAAGCCACCTGGCGGAGTCGGGTCAGTTGTGGTGATCTTTGACGAAGATATGCCGACGGAAGAGGGAGATTACTTCGAAAAATATCCTTGGAAAACAACTTGGCTTGGAGAACACGATCAAGAGTCTGATATGGCCTTCTATGCCACATCGTCATCAGATAAAGTGGTTGGCCCTGGGATTAGTCGCTGTGAATACGGAGGCATGATGATGTCCTATCCACCGCGCCGGATTTTTGATGTCTGGTCTGATCCCGATTATGTTTACTTCGGAAGCAAATCGGAAGTTCTCCTTGCAGCCGCCATCGATTATGCTGTTCAACCATTAATTACCTACGTTGCGAGTAAGCCTCCACGAAGTGCCATGAAAAGTTTTGCCCGTCGTTTTGGAAAAAAGATTGTCTACGTTCCCATTGGTCAGCTATCGCCAGTCACTTTAAACAAAATCCGTGTCTTTCATGTATTAGAAGGACATGATAGAAGGTCCATAGCGGACGAATTTATTTTTTGAGCCTATCTATATGCGAGACATGTCATGGGGCAAGGATGTACAGGATTTTCTTTTTACCGATGTCAATACGATTCTAAAATGCATGTTATTTTGGTTATAGAGTAGTGATTGCGACTTAATGACAACTTCCTATATGAGTAATGTTTGGAGGTTGCCATGAAGTCACAAAAAAAGAAGGGACTGAGACTCGTCATTGTCATTGCGGCTTTTGCCGCTATCGGAGGACTTCTTTTCGGTTACGACACCGGAGCGATTTCTGGTGCCTTGTTGTTTATCAAACGCGATCTTCTCCTTGACGATGTCCAGCAAGAAGCTGTCGTCGCCGTCTTACTCTTATTTGCTGCCATTTCAGCTCCTTTTGCCGGCCATCTAGCAGACAAGTTTGGACGAAAACGGATGATCATTGCCGCTGCTGGTCTCTTTATCATCGGCGCTTTCCTGATGGCGTTCTCAGTTGACTACCTCATGCTTCTTGCCGGAAGGGCTGTTGTGGGTGCCGCTATTGGGACTGCTTCCATGACCGTACCCCTTTACATCTCAGAGATTTCCCCTGCTTCCATACGAGGGATGTGTGTTTCATTGAACCAGCTGATGGTGACGATCGGAATATTAGCTGCATTTCTCGTTGACTTAGGTTTCGTTCATGGAGGTCAATGGCGATGGATGTTGGGAATCTCAGCAATCCCTGCCCTCCTATTATTTACCGTCATGATCTTCCTCCCCAAAAGCCCACGATGGCTCATGAGCCTAGGAAAACGGAAAGAAGCTGAAGGGATCTTTAACAAGCTCGGAAACACTCCAGAGGAAACCGATGTATCGGTTCAACGAATTGAAACACAGCTTGAACGAAAAGATTCCACATGGAAGCAAGTGTTTGCTCCTGCCACCCGCCCTGCTATCTTCGCTGGGATATTTTTAGCTGTTCTTCAACAGCTTACCGGCATCAATACCATTATTTATTACGCACCTACTATGCTTGCGACTGTCGTCAAAGAATCTGATACAGCCGCCATTCTTTCGACTGTCGGAATTGGTGCTGTCAATGTCACCATGACCGTGCTCGCCCTTTTCCTCATTGACCGTTGGGGAAGACGCCCCCTTCTTCTCTTTGGAACCTCACTCATGGCCATTGCACTGATAGGACTCGGAATTGCCAACGCTATGCCCGATACCGTCATGGATTCGCTAGGTTGGATCTTTAATATTGCCCTCTTTATTTATATCGCCGGCTTCGCTATTGGTCTTGGCCCCATTGCTTGGCTTTTCTTGGCAGAGGTCTATCCTTTAGAAATCCGTGGAAAAGCGATGAGCTGCGGGAGCTTCGCGAACTGGGCCAGTAACTTCATTGTCGCTATGACATTCCTCACTATCCTCAATTACCTAGGCCCTTCAATAACTTTCTTGATGTACGGCATCATCTGTATTTTCACAATCATTTTTATCTATAAGTATATTCCCGAAACAAAAGGTAAATCCCTCGAAGAGATCCAAGCATTTTGGCAATAAACATTTATTTTTATTCCTAATAATGCTAAAATCATTGACATGGAAGGATTTAAGAAATCAGAAAAATTATTTACAGCCATAGC
>JAAKFL010000046.1 GCA_011065065.1 Chlamydiota bacterium
GTCAAAAGTATCGCGATAAAGATAAAAACGGCCAACCATTCATGTACGGGCAGTTGATTCTTCATCCCCTACTCAATTAATGTGTTGGATCATTCTTTGTATAATTCGGATTAAAGTACTCTCTCATAGAATCCGTTGCCACGATTCTTGCGGCCATTCCAGTGACTGAAGCCACAACACCAACAGCAATTAGCGTAGGAATACTCGCACAACCGACGAGACAAATCACCTGCAAGGCAATTCTCATGGTATTTCTAGCAACTGCCCAAAGAGCTTCTCGCCTTGCAGTCTCTGCTTTTCGCTTCGCACCATCTACCAATGTATTATCGCAATTCTCACGATAAGTCCTGAGAGCCTGAAAACCGCTAAGAGCAAGAACGGAAATATAGCTGATACGAATTGCCGGTAATAACGGTATGGCCACAATACTTTTCAATGGATTCACACCAAAAATTTCAAATTGTCCGATACTGGCTGCCAATTTACCCAAATCGACTAATTTCACGGCGCCAGCTCCAGCGGTAAGACAAAGTGTGCTTAAAAAAAGCCCATTAATTGTCGTCGCAAGCTCCAAGAATTTATGTTCTTTGCAGTTTTGGATCGTTTTGGCTGAAATTGCTCTAAGAGAATCTGGAACCATTTGAAAACAATCATGAATATTTTGATGATTATCAAACAATTCTTTTAAATTTTCCAAACCTTCATTTGAAGGTAGGCAGGGAATCATGGTATTAATCAGCTCAATCCCGCGAAACATCGCATCCTGAGTTGTAAAGTATTCTCTGCATCCTCCGATGACGCTTGAAGCTAAATGTACGGCCATAATGATTTCCTTAAATTTCTATTAATAGAAGTGAAATTTTATCATAAATTACTGATATATAGCAAATAATAATTGAGTTTATAACTAAGGAAAACGTCTTTTGATAGCCCGATAGAACCTTTGCCCCGTTTCCTAGTGATAAAAATTATGGAGCGCTTGGATCAAGGAGATGGTTGTTCCCGTACAGCAAAGAACCACAACAACAGTTCCAATAGACCCAGATAGGATTATAGTCGCGGCAACAATATAAAGGATATGTGCGGCAATGCCTATGATAGCATTTATTTCATTATTTCGATTTTCAGCTGATCGATAATCATCAATATTATTTTTTAATCCTATAATACTGGCGACGAAAAAGAAGCCATTTCCCACAGCAAAAAGTTTTTCATCGAGGGATGAAGAAGCTCCATGAATGAGACTATTGACCGAAGCTGTAACTCCGCAGCATCCAGCAACGAGGAGAGTTGTTCCCCCGACAAAGCCCCAGAAAACCCTTGTAACCTCCGGATCACTCCCAATTTGTTTCAGGTCATTGATAAGGTCTTTTCCTTTATAGAAGTCATTTCCCCCTATCAAAAAAAAGCCACACTGTCTGATTGTGGGGATATAAACAACTGCAAAATCGGCGACTCTTTTAGAAATTTCGATACCGGAAACGAAAACATAACTATTCGTTGCGAAGTTCACTGCATTGTTGAATTGCTGAATTAACATAAGCGCCTCCTTTTAACGGCATTATATTACCATTAATTCGCAAAAGAATCAAATTTTAACGCAGATCCTGTTAATCCTTTCTATCCTTTTATCCTGTTTTTTTCGCACATGAAGACAGGATAATAGGATAGAAAGGATGGACAGGATATCCTTTATAATTATAAAAATTTGAGATCAGAGCCTGAAAGTCCACATGCAAACTCTTCGGCGGACATGGCCCGTTTCCCTTCCAATTTGACTTCAAGCAATCGAAGAGATTCCTCGCCACAAGCCACAATAATCCCCTCTTTGCCAAACTCAAGAATATTTCCCGGAGTCTCGGTATACCCCATCACAAAACGTGATGACAAGATTTTCAAACGCTTTTTTGCCCCACGTACCAGCACCCAACACCAGGCTCCCGGATGTGGGGTGACTCCCCTAATGAGATTGTGTATGTCGCGCGCGGGTTGGCTCCAATCAATCTCGCAATCTTCGAGCTCTATCTTTTTGGCATAAGTGACCTCTGTCTCGTCTTGAATGACCGCTATGTCAATCCCCTCTTCAATTTCTTTGAGCACTTGAAGAAGCGCTTCGGCACCAGCCTTTTGAAGAAGATCATGCATTTCTGCAGACGTAGTATTGGTTCCAATTTTCACTTTGACTTGCTTGATCATCGGGCCAGCGTCCAGTTTCTTCACCATATGCATGATGGTGACACCAGTCTCCTTTTCACCCTCCATGATCGCTCTTTGAATCGGAGCCGCTCCGCGATATTTTGGCAACAGACTGGCATGGACATTGATGCAAGCCTTTTTTGGTAGATCCAATAGTTCTTGATTGATGATTTCTCCGTATGCCACCACCACAAAGACATCGGCGTTGAACGGAGCCAAAGTTTTGATAAACTCTGGAGTTGAAGCTTTATCAGGTTGAAACAGGGGAACTTCAGGGAGTTTTTCCTGAGCGATGACTTTTACCGAACAAGGTACAGGCTTACCCGATCTCCCGACCGGTTTATCGGGTTTCGTGACAACAGCGACAATATCGATGCCGTGGTCGACAAGGTAGGCCAAAGTACGTGACGCAAATTGTGGTGTTCCAAAAAAGATGATCTTCATTAAACTCGACTTTGCAATTTTTTTGGACGAATATTCCAGAGAGAAGCGATCTCTAGCGTAATGAATTTCTCCGGAAGGGTATTTTTTACCCTTCCGGAGAAATTCATCTAGCTAGAGGAAGCTTCTCTCAGAAGATGAGTTCAAAAAAGTTGCAAAGTCGAGTTAAAGTCGATTATAGGTTTGTGCCGGTGTATTCTGCTACTTCATCTATCTCATCTTCCAAGAAGCGATCGTCATGTAACTCATTGGTGTTATTGAGTATTCCACCCTGACCCACAAGACCTCGCTTAGAGTTCCGACAAAAATCCACCCAATATTTGACCTCTGGAAGGGGTTCGATCTCTTTTTCAATGCGATTTAAGGCATCTTCAAGCTTCAAATGAGAGCGATAAACCAAACGGAAGGCACTACTGAGAGCTCTTCGTGTTTCGAGAGGAAACCCATGACGCTTCAAACCAACGAGATTTAACCCACCAAAGCGAAATGGCTCACCCCGTCCAATAGTAAATGGGGGTACATCTTGGCCAATCGGGCTAAACCCACCAATCATGGCGTATTTTCCAATGCGAACATATTGATGGATGGCTGTCTTTCCTCCGATAATCGCATAATCTTCAACTGTCACATGACCTGAAAGAGCTGCATTATTGCTGATGATCACATGATCACCCAAGCAGCAATTATGCGCGAGATGACTATAAGCCATGATCATGCTATGATCTCCGATATTGACAAATGAGTCTTCCCCTAAAGAAGAGTTGATTGTCACGAATTCACGGATCTGACAGTTTTTTCCGATGTTAATAGTCGATTTTTCACCCTGATACTTAATGGCTTGCGGTGGACAACCAATGACAACACCGGGATAAATGATGGTGTTATCACCAATAGTCGTATATCCCTCAAGATAAGTATGAGATTTAACGACGACATGATCACCCAGCTTCACATTCTTATTGATGACAACATATGGCTCAATTGTGACATTATGACCGATTTCAGCGCCATCTTCAATAATAGCGGTCGGATGAATTTTTGATTGTGGCATGTTTATCTCTTGTTAAACATTAAATTCTAAATTGTATCTTTTTCTAACAAAACGCAACTAATTTCTGCTTCGGCAACCAATTTATCGCCTATCCTCGCTTCCCCTTGAAACTTTCCCCCCTTACTTCCAAGATAAATTTCATTGGCACGAAGAGTAAGGACATCTCCTGGAAACACAGGGTGCCGGAATTTGGCCTTGTCGATTCTCAACAGTGCGCAAAGCTTGTCCGAATACCCCTTGAGGTGGCAATAGATCCCGCCTGTTTGGGCAAGGGCTTCTAAAACCAACACCCCTGGCATTATGGGCTTTTCTGGAAAATGCCCCTGAAAATACTGCTCATTGAGACAGGTATTTTTCTGCCCAATGATATACTTCTCTTCAAGATTTACCTCGATAATCTTATCCACAAATAAAAAAGGGAAACGGTGAGGGAGAATTTTCAAAATTTCTTTGTAACTAAGTTTTGTCAGGACTTCTTCTTTTACATTGATTGACATGTTAACTTCTCCGTGTTAATGGAATCACGTAACTCTTTAGCAAACTGTATATTCGCATCATGTCCCGTTCGGTATCCAATGATATGGGCATGTAAATTCAATCCAGTAAGACTAAAATCTCCTATTAAATCCAATAACTTGTGTCTGGCCATTTCATTTTCAAAATGGAGCCCTTTCGGGTTCAACACAGCATCATCTTTAATCACTAGGGTATTCTCTAAGCTTCCCCCTTTAATCAACCCCTGATCCATCAAGGGTTGGACTTCCCCATAACAAGAAAACGTCCGGCAAGAGGCAATTTCTTCTTTAAAGATCTCGGGACTTAGCGTAATTGTGTGAAACTGATTTTGTAAAAGCTTTGCATTGGGATAATGAAGAGAATAACTCACTCGAAAATCATAATGTGGGAGAGCTACCAAGTATGTCTCCCCTTTTGACCAGAAAACAGGTCGGTCAATTTTTACAATAGAAGTGGTCTCACTCTGCTCTTCAATTCCACTCTCTTCGATCATCTCAACAAAGACTCGTGAACTTCCATCTCCGATGGGGGTTTCCTGATCAGAAACCTGAACGAGCACATTATCAACTTCATAAGCCTTAAGCGCTGCACAAACATGCTCCACTGTATTCACAAAAGCATCTTTAATTCCTATCGTAGTACTGCGATTCGTATTCACCACATGATCAACACTCGCAGGAATCAAAGGCTCTCCAGGAAGATCCATTCTCTGAAAAACAACCCCCGTATTGGGGTCAGCTGGACAAAGGGTCAGAGTCACCGACTTGCCAGAATGAATCCCAATACCCGAAATTGAAACCACCTTGGATAATGTCCGCTGGTTTCGAGTTAAAACGTTTAAATCTGAATCACTAACTAACACAAAATCACTAAGTTACGGTATAAATTAAGAACCATTATAAAAGAAGGATCATAGTTTATTTAATGATTTTAGGCAAGTGTGAAACAAAATGTTAAAAAAATTATTTATCTCGTTCGAAATATGAGGTGAAGATCGCTAATGAAACAAACGCGGCACTCAAAGTTAAGATAAGATGGTCTCCAAAAAATGTGTATGGAGTACGATATTGATATCTCGGGACATCGGCAATTAAAACATCTTGAGAATGCTCTTGCTCATAGGGAGTCTTACCCAAAACGGCAATGTCATTACCAAAACTATCAATAGCACACGTGATCCCTGTATTACAGGATCGGATCAACGGGACTCCCATTTCAACAGTGCGGAGACGAGCGTGTTCAAGGTGAGTCTTTGGGAGCCCATGATCGGGAAACCAACCATCATTAGTTACATTTACAAGCATTTCTGCCCCTTTGATACGGGATTCACGCATCATGTGCCCTAAAGTTTCTTCATAGCAAATGGAAACACCTAACGACCCACAACGACTATGCAAAAGCTTGGCACACTCTCCGCATGTAAACGAGCCATGAACTCCGTAATCAGCAGCAAGGTCGCGCAAAAAGGCAAAAGGAATATATTCTCCCATCGGCACCAGAACCCGTTTTTCGTAGCGTTGCAAAGCCACCGTATTGGGACGGAAGAGATAGGCCACGGTGTGATGGCGAAACTTTCCATCTCCTAAATAATCGCGATCTTCTAAACCTGCCACAACATCAGATCCCACAACGTTGGCAATCCCTTGAAGCCAGAAAGCGTTGTTCACCATCCATTTTCCACTCACTTCCATAGACAGATGTTGCTGTTTTCCTGGGAGTTGCTTCACAGCTTCGGGACCAAAAATTTCCCCGAATGTTTGCACTGTTGTGTCGTAATCAAAAAGAAGGAAATAGGTTCCATAAGGGACAACAAGTTCAGGTAATACGAGGAGGTCCACGTTTTCTTGTTGAGCTTTTTTGGAGAGAGTGAGGATTTGCCTCCACTCTTCCTTCACAAACTCAAAGAGGTCGTCACTGCTAAAAGGCATAGTCTCTTCAATGGGGAATGTAGTTTGGACTAATCCTACTTTTGTTTGAGGCCCCACATATTCTCGACTGTGAAACTGCAGCTGTACAGCCCCGTAGGCATAGGGAACTAATGCGAGAAGAATGACGGTCAGCCAAGCTTTATTCCTAGGAGCTAACCAAGCGCGGAGAAACAGCAGATTCACCAGCATGACCCAGAAAGAGAGCCCGTAGACTCCCCAAAAAGAGGCAAATTGACGAGAAAAAGGGCTTCCGCTCAAAGTCAAACCAATCGGGTTCCAAGGATGTCCCGAAAAAAAGTACAGACGCATCCACTCCAATATCACCCAAAATCCTGCAAATCCAAGAATATAGGGAATTTTTTGAATTCTTTCACGTGTGATGAACAGTGAAAACAGACCAAATTGCAGTCCCAACAGAAGGAGGTGGAGAGCATAAACAAAATAAATATAATAAAACGGATGTCCGAGAGCCCAAAAGAGTTGAATTCCTTGGACACCGCTATACCACAATACCCCCAACCAAAATCTGGATTTAGGGGATGGAATATCCACAAGAACTCGGAAAAACAGAGCAAATCCAAGCACAGCCGAAACCAGCCCCATCGCGGAAAAACTTGCCGGTTGACCAAAACCCACAATCAAAAGTGATAAAATAAACAACAAATACATAAATTATTTTTTATCAATAGCGAATAAACCTGGCCCTGTCACGGAAACAAATAACAGGCCACCGAATATCGCAGCATTTTTAAGGAACATAATGAACTGAAGGTTTTCTTCAGGCCCACCAAAGCTCCAAAAATTATGAAATAACAGGGTCACAGGGATCAAAAACAGAGCGAGAATCGCCGCACCCCATCTTGTCATGAAACCTAGGACCAGGGAAATGCCCCCAAAAAATTCAATAATACAGGCCAAAAACAAAAAAATCGGCGTTTGACCGATGCCTCTAGTAGCCATTTCTTGCATTGTCGGATCCCAATGGGTGATTTTATGGTAGGCCGCGACGAAAAAGACTAAGCTTATAGCCACTCGCCCTAAGAACAATAATAGGGATTGAAAAACTTTCATATGGTGTCTCCTCTATGTTTTTCTCTAGAATGTCGGGAAAAAGACTTTTTCGCAAGACGAGAGTATTTTAGCATAAAAATTGAATTTTGGGAAATGGGATGGATTAAAAGGACGAAAAGGACGTAAAGGACATTGAATAAATGATTATCCATTGAATCATTGCGAGTGTATAATTAATAGCATAATTTTTTTTTGTCCTTTTCGTCCTTATTTAATAATTAAAATCTGTTATAATAATCACATGAAAATTCCTTTTAGAAAATATCACCTGATCCAATTATTAGAAGAGTATGATCGCTCTGACTGGCCGATTGATGTCTCGATTAATCTCTATTTTCGCGCTCATAAAGCTCTGGGATCAAAAGACCGACACGAAATCGCAGAAACAGCGATCAGCATGATCCGATGGCTCGGCCTTATTGAAGAGCATGAAGATTGGGCTTCGCGCATTGATGGCTTTGAAAAAATACAGCCTGATCTCGATCAGGTCATCGATAAATTTGGGAATCAATACCCCTTACACAAATGCGTGAGCTTTCCAAATGATCTTTTTCAGCTTTTTGTCGAACACTTTGGCCAAGAAAAAGCGATTGAAATCTGCTTAACTTCCAATCAACCAGCACCAACAGTTGTTCGCGTCAATCCTCTCAAAATTTCGCGCGATGATCTTCTAAAGCTTTGGAAAGAGAAAGGATATCCCGTCAAACCCTGTGAACTTTCTGAAAATGGGATTGTGTTTGAGAAACGAATGAATTTTTTTCATCTCGATGAATTCAAAAACGGTTTTTTTGAAGTGCAGGACGAAGGGAGCCAACTTCTCGCAAACCTTGTGGCTGCAAAACCTGGCGATCAAGTTCTCGATTACTGCGCTGGAGCCGGAGGAAAAACATTGGCGTTTGCTCCGTTTATGCAAGGCCAAGGTCAAATCTATTTACACGATATTCGGACAAAAATTCTTTCTGAAGCGAAAAAAAGACTCCGCCGTGCAGGCATTCAAAATGCCCAATTCATTGACTACGATTCCCCAAAGCTGAGGAAACTTAAAAAGAAAATGGATTGGGTTCTTGTGGATACTCCCTGTTCCGGAACAGGAACTATACGAAGAAATCCCGATATGAAATGGCGATTCACTCAAGCCATGTTGGACAATCTCATTCGAGACCAAAGAGTCATCTTTGAAAAAGCATTAAGCTTTGTCAAGCCCGGAGGACATATCGTCTATGCGACGTGCAGTCTCCTGAAACAAGAGAACGGTGAACAAGCTGAATATTTTCTCAAAACCCATTCTCTAGAGCTTGTTGGTCAACCATTCGAAAGCTTTCCTTGTCCAGGTGAAATGGATGGATTTTATGGAATGGTTTTTCATAAAAAATAGGAACCAACAATTTCATATTCTTCTGATCTTAACCCTCCAGCAGCATCACAATATTCATAAGGCGCCTTACCATTATAAGATTTTACAATCCCATCATAACGGGTCCCATAAGTTGGGTTTTTCGATATCAACACCAACCCTAAATCCATTGCGCAATCAAGAGCAAAGGCTTTCATAGCGTCACTGTACTCATACTTTAAAGTGCCGGGATAAATACGCTCGAAAAACAAAACAGGCCCTTGATTTTTTTCATCATAAAGCAATCTGAGAATCGATCTTCCGATAATTTTTCCGTGATGATCTCTGATGGCAATGATCCGATGTTTTCCATCCATCACATACCCCATCAGGGCTTTATTGTAATTCGAACTGCCAGTAACCCGTTGACAACTCCCCACAACTTCTGTTCCACAAAGAAATAAATCCAAGGGATGATCACTATTGACAATCGTCCAATCATGAATTTCCTTATATCCAGCTGAATCAAAAATTTGCTTAAGCTCCTGAATATCATTCAAAAACTCACTTTTTGGATGAGACCGCATTAACTCAACTTCGATCTGATTTAATATGTTTCTAGAAAAAGTGTCTGGATGATTGACAAGGCCGACAAGAATTTCATCTAATGCTTGATTCGAAAATGAGCCTAAATCTTTTGTAGGGAGAGACAAAATCTTCTGCAACTCAGGAAGAGCTTCCATAGGAAGATGTCCATCATCAATTTTGACTTTAAGATAGTCGACAAAATTAAATTTTGTTTCTGTTGATTCAAGAGGAAGATAGGTTTCTAATGACTCACTGCGACTCTCAATCCACTTTTCTTTAAGTCCAACGCGTGAATCAAACACTTTATCTAAATGCTCAGAACCTCGATAACGATTCTCTTCAAATTGATCACAATCAATATCGTGAATAAAGACACGCATGATCTCATTCATCTTTTCCCGATCATCGTCTGAAAGGTGTTGAAATCCCGCAATATAGGCACAAATAGCTTCAGGATGACGTTCCCCAAAAAACATTTCCTGAAATTTATCAAAATTATTAAACATTAAACCCGGTATTAATTCACGAAAAGTTTTATTTAAATAACCCATAATCTGCTTTTTGCTTTCACTTGAAAAATCAATGACAATCATCCCCTCTTTTTTTAAACTGATCAGTGCGCTCAGAGAATTGATTTCTTGTAAAAGTTCTTTATCCGACAAAGATGCAAAGTACTTTAAAATCTGTCCAACTATTTCCGGGGTAGCATATTCGGCCAAGTCCAACTGATTCAAGCAATTTAGAAGTGTTAAGTGTTTCCAGCTATCTCTAAGGAACTTTCTTCGCTTTTTAATGAGTGAAGTTTCAAATAAATGGTCATGGTCAACCTCCGATCTTTTTCTTTTTAACCGATTCAATACCAGCTTAGCTGGCAAGGCATGAGGAGGCTTCACGAGGTTCAAAAACTCTGTTCGATATTCTAATTTTTGGAATTGAAAGAACAACAAATTCCTGACATCGACCCTTAAACGCATATCTCGAAGTCGATACAGAATCCTAAAAATTTTTGTTTCGTGCATCCACGCCTGTTTTTCTTTTGAAAGACCAGAAAATAGCAAACTTATTGTGGATACCATCCAAAAAGTTAAGCTTATTTTCAGTTCATCATTTTTTATCAACGCAATATCATCCATGACACTTAAGAGTGAATCATACTTTTCCACTTCTTTCTTTAAATTTAACATCCTTTTTCTTAAAGACCGTGAAAACACACTTTTTAATTTTTCAAATATTGAATTATAAGAACGGACAAACTTCTTTAATGTTGGTCGAGATGGCTCTAAAACAAGAAAATATTTTTCCATTATTTGCAAATGATTCACTAATTCTGTTTGATCATCATCCAATAAATTCAGAATTGACCCCCTTACATCATCAAATATTCCCTTCGCATTTTCAGCAAGTGCGTTCCAATCTAATAAAGAAATGATAAACATTCTAAAAATAGACTGACTATCTAAGTCTAAAATCCTGAAAATATCCTTGAATATTTTCAAGTCACTGTCAAATCTTCCATAACGAATGTTAAGAAAATAATTTTTATCAAACGGAGAATAAGTCAGGCGAGTGATTGATACAACACCCTTGACCATTTCAAACGCAAGTCTTTGCAGAAACTTTTGACCATCAAATTCAAACCGATCAATATATTTTAAAAGAGCTTTGATTCCTGACTCGCTCTTTGCCATCTCGAGTGCCAGTTTTTGCCTAAACTTTTGATTCTTAAATCCAAATGTGTTAATTCTTTTTGCCAGAGGCTTAACCCCTAAGCTTTGTTTTACGATCTCAAATGCCAATTTTCGTAAAAAATCTTGATCTTCAAAT
>JAAKFL010000047.1 GCA_011065065.1 Chlamydiota bacterium
CTTGATGCTTTGACGCCCCTTTAGAGACAGTATCCTTAAAAATTTAACCGCGAAGATCGCGAAGAACGCGAAGATGCGCGAAGACTGGAACCATTCATAGTGACTTTCCTCACTATAATTTAAATTTGAAATTATATTATTTGTTTGATACACAAGATGCAACCGGTGATTTTAACCAAGGAGGAAATATGTCTTGTGTATCACCTGCATGGAATACCAATCAATTAATCTTCTTTCCGAGAGAAGAGGAAAAAAACGGTCCCTGTTATCAATTATCAAGGATCTTGAACCGAGGCAAAGCAAAATTTTACCTTATCATTAATGAACCGGCAACCTTTCCCACTACTTTATTTGATGGATATAAAAGAAGAATGACTTCGTGTGGTCGTAAAGCGGAAATGGAGGAAACGGCGAACAATATCAATGATGCTTTAAATGAAGGGTATCTTATTTTTGCTTTCGTCAATTTAGTTGAAAGATATGACAATTATGAGATTTCTCCCTGGGAAATGAGACGTCGGTTTAAAATCAGCTTTGCTAAAAGCTTTAACCCAACAGATGTCCCTACCGGGATTAAATTTCAAGGGTTCAAGGAAGATTTAGCTCAGAGTCTACCATTTGGGGAAAGGAGCCTTCCTAAATTAGGAAGTATCAAGTTTGAAGTGAAGAATTGGAGAGAAGATCCGATTCCTTTGAGTCTTATGCCAGACGTCCCTGTTTAAAATTTCACCACAGAGACACAGAGGCACAGAGAATTAGAAAATCTCTGCGCCTCTGCGTTTCATTTCCTCAAAAGTCACTCCAACCACAAAGGCTCTTCTTCTTCATCCTTCTTCAAATACCCCTCAGGCAACTCATCCAAAAACCGACTGGGATCCATAAACCGCAACATGCCCCACATATAACGATATTTGGCTCTCGTCAAATACACCTGCTCCTTCGCGCGCGTCACCCCCACGTAAAGAAGACGGCGCTCTTCCTCCAACTCCTCAGGATTTTCCTTCGAATTGATGTGAGGCAAAAGATCCTCCTCCAATCCCACAACAAAAACCAGATCAAACTCAAGCCCCTTTCCATTATGCAATGTCATGAGGCGCACTTTTTGGCCGCTATCGTCTCCCTGATCCAAAGAAGACTTCAATGTGAGCTCCGCCAAGAACTCCGTGAGGTCTTCTCCGCCCCACTCAGCAGCTTTAGAAGCAAGTTCTTGAACATTGTCGCGACGATCTTGGTAAGATTCCGGGTCACTCTTCAAAAAGGACAGATATCCCGTCCATTCAATGGTGTCGACGACAAGGTCGCGAAGGCTGTTCTGGGATGACCGCAACTGATGAATGATCCGCACATAGTCCGCTAAGGCGGCCTTCTGTTTCTTATTCAGACGAACTTTATTTTCAAGATTCTGATCATTCACAAGAGCATCACAGTAATCAAATATCGGAATGTTTTCACTGACCGCGGCTTTCTGCATTTTATCCAGGGTTGCTGGTCCAATCCCCCGTTTAGGAAGATTCACCGTTCTTGTGAAAGCGACAAAGTCACTTCCCGTTTGAACCATTCTGAGAAAGCCGAGTATGTCCTTCACTTCACGTCTTTGATAAAAGGAGATGCCCCCAAAAATGATGTAAGGAATTTTGTAGTGCAGAAAATAATCTTCAAAAACACGGGATTGGAAGTTAGTGCGGTAAAACACAACAATTTCGTTTAACGGAACTCCTTCATTCTGATGAGACATGATCCGTTTGAGGACAAATTCCGCTTCGTCACGCTCACTTTTGACTTCTCGGAATTGAATGGGCTCGCCTTCTCCACGATCACTCCAGAGATTTTTCTCATAGCGACTGTCATTGTGTTGGATCAACGCATTTGCAGCCTCAAGAATATTCGAACGGCTGCGGTAATTTTGCTCCAGTCGAATGATTTTGGCTCCGGGAAAATCCTTCTCGAAGTCCAAAATATTGCGAATGGTGGCACCTCTCCACGAGTAGATCGATTGATCGGGATCTCCCACAGCAAAAAGATTACGGTTATTGCCGGCTAGACGCTTCACGAACTCGTATTGCGCATGATTGGTATCTTGGTATTCGTCAATGAGAAGGTATTTCCATCGCGATTGGTAGACATCGAGGATTTGTGGGTGCTCCGTAAAGAGCTTAACGGGTAAAAATAAAAGATCATCAAAATCGACCGCGTTACATTCTTTCAGTCTTGCCTGGTACATGGCATAGACGTCTGGAAAATATTTCATTTCTCCGACTGTGAATTCATTGGGATCGAGGTCTAACGGAGCTTGCATGGCATTTTTGCAGCGGGAGATTGTTTGCCGAAATGTTTTTAGCGACTTCCTCTTTTCGACTGACGGGACATTTTCCATGCACCCTTTGAGAAGCTTTTCGGAATCTTCCTCATCATAGATCGCAAACCCACGATTGTATCCCAGAGCCTGAATCGATTCACGGAGAATGCGAGCCCCTAAGCTGTGGAACGTGCTGATCAATACACGGCTGCTGGTGGCATTCCGCACCCGCTCACCCATTTCCTCGGCCGCCTTATTGGTAAAAGTAAGCCCCAGGATTTGATGAGGGTGGATCCCTTTTTCCAGCAACCTCACGATGCGCTGAGTCACCACTCGGGTTTTACCAGAGCCCGCACCGGCAATCACCAGCAAAGGCCCTTCCATGTGATCAATCGCCTGAATCTGTTCAGGATTGAGGGTTTCTTTTTCCGACATCTTTGTAAGCAATGTTTCCATATCGATGATAATCGTAGCTGATACTCAGTTCACGAAGATAATTTATAAGTTCTATACGCCCCGTCGCCATCACCGGGCCATCCATAACACTACAAGCTGAATCAGCCAACGCTTTCGCTAAACTCTCCGAAGGTTTTGACAGGAGACGAATTCGTTTTTCTGGGAGATCCGACAAACGGTGCATGAACTCTTTTTCACTCTCTTGAATCAACCGTGTACGTGGCAGTTGGCTCCATAAATCACTCGTGAACAACTCAGAGAACGAGCTGTTTTCACAACTCACATCAATGGGTGTTCCACAGGTTAAAGCAGCTGCGACAACTCTGAAAATATCGAGTTCAGCATCTCCCTCTTGAATTCTGAGCGTTACCAGATTGCGGGAAAGATAGCGAACAATGTTATCTTCTCCCAATATTGCAGAAGGATCATGGTCTTTTGAAAAATACTCCTCCCAAACCCGAGCATAATCTCCAATACTGGCCCGCCACACTTTCAACTGCTCACCAGTCCATTTTTCTCCTAGTGTATGATTCAAAGGAACGACTGTGGGTGCCACCATCTCTGTTTCACGGGGAAGTTGTGTCTGTTTGGGTTTCATAAAGGCCATGAGGTAATTTGGACCTCCTGTTTTAATCCCTGAACCAAAGCTGCTCTCTTTACAACCACCAAATGGTTGCCGCTGCACAATCGCTCCTATGATTCCGCGATTGATGTAACAGTTCCCCACTTCCACATTCTCTATCCAGTACTCTTCTTCCCTTTCGTCAAGAGTATGGAGACCCGAGGTCAAACCGTAGGGCACCCCATTAACAATTTCGACGGCATGCTTGAGATTCTCAGCACACATAATACTCAAAACAGGACCGAAGAATTCTGTTTGATGAGAAAAGCTGCCTGGCTTCACACCAATTTTGATTCCGGGAGACCACAATCGCGGGTTTTCCTGATCTTGCTTGGGTTCCAATAACCACTCTTCGCCCTCATCGAGCTCCGTCAAGCCTTTCATCAGTTTTTCACCAGGCGGATGAATCAAAGGATTGATCCGTGATGAGAGACTCCATGCGGATCCCACTTCTAAACTTCTTGCTGCATCCATGAGTTGATGGAGAAAATGCTGATCTTGATACACCTCTTTTTCCAAAACCAAAAGGCTACAAGCGCTGCACTTTTGTCCAGAATGGGAAAATGCAGAATGAATCACATCTTTAATTGCCAGGTCGCGATCCGACATGGCTGTGACAACCATGGCATTTTTTCCTCCCGTCTCAGCACATATATCAATTCCCGGCCTCATCTTAAGCAGAAGCTTTGCTGTACTGGTCCCCCCCGTCAGGATCACTTTTTTCACACGAGGATCTTTCACCAAATAAGATCCCACTGTTTCATCTTTACAGGGGACGAACTGGAGTAACTTCTTGCTGATCCCCGCTTTCCAAAAAGCTTTCGCCACCTCCCAGCCAATCAAAACAGCCTCAGAAGCCGGCTTAAAGATCACAGGATTTCCAGTGGCTAAAGCCGCCACGATTCCTCCGGTCGGAATCGCACATGGGAAATTCCACGGAGGCAATATCAAGGTTGTTCCCTTAGGAGCCCACTTGACTCCCTCTAGAGAATCGAGCTCTACCATCTTGCGTCGGTAATACTCGATGAAATCAACCGCCTCTGATACCTCGACATCCGCCTCAGTCACCAACTTTCCTCCGCCAGCAACCATCGCTCCCACCATGTCTCCTCGTTTCGCACGGAAATTTGTGGCCACCTCAGCCAATATTTTTGATCGTTCTTTTGGGGAAGTATTGGCCCATTCCTCTTCCATCCCTTCCGCCACGTTCAAAGCCTGATCGGCAACCTGTTGACTGGCATGAGACATTTCACAGAGGATGACATCGGGGCGGGAAGGATCGCGAATGGGACGAGAAAACACATCATTTTTGCTTGAAGGCAATACCTCCTCACCACCCACAACAAGAGGAATCGGATGATAGTATTTTTCCTTCCAATCCCGTAAAATTCCATCGGCCCATTTGCAATTATGCGACAATGACCAATCGGTATCCGCCTCATTTTGGAAAGCCACGCGGTCTTCTAAACTTGGTGGCTCCAACAACCGATTCTGCACACGCCTTGGCTTAAAACTGACAGAATTTGCTGCATGACAAGAGAGTGAAAATAAACTGGCCTGCTGCTGCCAATCGCGAGTCCCAGGTATCAACCCAAAAGCGTGGCGCAAAAAGTTTTCCGGGGCTGTGTTTTCATCTAAACGCCTCACCAAATAAGACACAGCATACTGGAACTCATTCTCATGAACGACAGGACAATAAAGAAGCATATGGCCAGAAAGCTGCTTCACCACACGCTGCATGTGATCGGCCATACCCTCTAACATTTCAAATGAAACAAACTCCTCAACCCCATTCTCCGCTCTCAATAAAAGAGCATAAGCGATATCAAAAAGATTATGTGACCCAACACCAATGGCTACGGCACGGGCATGTTCGGGTTGACATCCATATGTCAACATCCGTTTAAAATTCGCATCCACATCAACCTTGTGTACATAGGGAGCCTGTGGCCAGCATCTTAAACGGGCTTCCAGCTGCTCCATTGTCAAATTCGCTCCTTTTACCAAACGAATTTTGATCGGAGCCCCTCCGCTTGCAACCCTCTGCAACGCCCATAAAGTCAACTCCTGTTGATAAATATACGCATCGGGCAGATAGGCCTGCAACACAATACCAGCAGAAAGATTAAAGAATTCAAGTTCATCCAAAACTTTTCGAAACACCACTACTGTTAATCCAAGGTCGCGGTACTCTTCCATATCAAGATTCACAAATTTAGGAACTTTGGTCCCATCTTCTCGAGTAAATTCATGACGTGCCGCCGCCCGGTACAGCTCTCGCAATCGTTCTGCTAAGATGTCAATGGTTTGGTCACGGGCCAACAAATTCAACTGACTGCAAATGGTCGAAATCTTCACAGAAATGTATTCAATTTCAGGACGGGCCAAATCATCTAAATACATTTTTAAACGATGAAGAGCTTCCTCTTCCCCCAAAATCGCCTCGCCCAAGTGATTGATATTCACTCTGACCCCTTCACCAAGACGCTGCTGAATATGTTTTTTCAGCTTATTCCGATCAGCCGGTAAGATCACTTTTGCAGTCTCTTTTCGAATCATTTTTTTTGCCAGGGGAACGAACAATGCAGCTGCTTTTCTTCCCAACAATTTGAAGGCTTGAAGAGGCATCTTTTTATTCAAAGTCAGGTATTGGGGAATGCCAAATTTTCCTAGAATATATAGAAGCTGATCCGCGACACGACGGTTAGAAGTGCTGCGAAAACACTCGTCAGTGAGCGTTGTCGTAAAGTCTTTTCCAGCGGGATCTTCCATCATCCGAGCCAACTGATCCTGCTGAGCCCGCTCAGAATAAGACTGAATTCGTCGGGACTCATTAATCATCAAAGCAGCCAGATCGATCGTAATCTCCCGACGTGCTTCTATTGACAATGATTTTCCTTTCACAGATTGAATCTTATCTTTCGCCTTCGTCATAAAATGGGACTCGTCCATGAATTCCTTCCTTCTTAGCAAACAGAACTTATATTATCGAAAAGTAAAAGGATTATTATAACCGAGAATCTGCTTTTAGAAAACCTAAATCCACGTTTATTCTACGTTCAGCTTAACCCAAGTTTACCTCTTGTAGTGCAGAATTTTCTTCGTCTTGCTAGCCCTAAGTGATTTACAATTTTTGAGCTGGGTTAACAAACCCTATCTCAAAAATCGTAAACCCCATAGGACAAACAATACTTTGAAAATTCTGCACTACAAGAGGTAAACTTGGGTTAACCAAATAGACTAAATGGGCTATAGTAGGGATAAAGCGAGGTCTAAAATTTTTATGAATGCCCTTAGAACCCTGATCCTTTTGATTTTCTGTCTTGGTGCAGCTGAGGCTTCACAAAAAGTTTTGACAGGCATCGAAAGAATTGTCTCTCCTGAATACCAAAGCCTTATCCGCAATAAAAAGGTGGGTCTTGTGACGAACCAGACGGGGGTGACGGGGACTTTGCAATCAAATCGAGAGTTTTTAGGGCAGTATCGCGAGGCTCTGAATGTCGAAATCATCGCCCTATTTGCTCCGGAACATGGAATTACCGGAGCTTCCCACGCTGCAGAAAGTGTTAAAGACACTGTGGATAAAAATATTCCTATATACAGCCTTCATGGAAAACATCGCCGCCCAAACAAAGAGATGCTCAAGAATATTGATGTTCTCATCTTTGATATCCAAGACATTGGATCTCGTTCATATACGTATAGTTCTACGTTATTTTATGTGATGGAAGAGGCGGCCAAGCATAACATTCCAGTAATCGTCACAGATCGCCCCAATCCGATTAACGGTCGGGTAGTGGATGGCCCCATGCTAGATCCGAAATGGCGTTCGTTTATTGGATATATCAATGTTCCTTATTGCCACGGGATGACCATCGGAGAGCTGGCGAAGTTCTTCAATGCAGAATACAAAATCGGGTGTGAACTCAAAGTGGTGCCGATGAAAGGTTGGAACCGCGATATGACTTTTCACGACACCGGATTGCCCTGGGTGCCTACGAGTCCCAATATTCCTGAAGACTCCACTCCGCTTTATTACCCCATGACGGGGATCATCGGAGAACTCAGGCTCGTCAATATAGGAATTGGTTATACATTGCCCTTTAAAGTGGTGGGGGCACCTTGGATTCAGGCGGAAACATTTGCGCAAAAGCTGAATGATCAAAAGTTGCCTGGAGTCTTATTTCAGCCGTTTCATTATAAACCTTTTTATGGAAAATTTGCCAAAGAGAATTGTCAAGGAATCATGATTGTGGTGAATGACCCGTCGAAATATTTGCCAGTAGCCACTCAGTATATGATCATGGGGCTTTTGAAGAGTCTTTATCCAAAGGAATTCAAGCTTGCTTTGAATCAAAGTCGCAAGAACCGGGATTTGTTTAATAAAGTGAACGGAACAGATCGACCGTTTAAAATGTTGGAGACGAATCCGTATCCCGCGTGGTCATTGAGAGAGATTGATCAACGCGAGCGACAGGAGTTCATGAGAAGGCGGGCGAGGTACCTGATTGGCAGTTATGATCAGGGGGCTTATCGTAATCGTGGAAAAATTAAGCACAGAGAGACACAGAGTATGGCACAGAGGGACACAGAGTATGGCACAGAGGAACACAGAGATTAAAGAATGAATCTCTGTGCTTAAATATCCGCCATGATTTCTTCCTTCCACGCGGGATCGACAACACCAAAACTTAATGTCCGTTCGTAACGCTTCTTGATCATCCGACCTATCCGCCGCTTCCTCACACCTGTCTCTTCAACAATTTCATTCCGCATGGCCAAGACCTCCTCCTGAAACCGATCCACTGATGACCAAATCCAATGACAGCTCCGAAGAAACATAGGTCCCCCAATTCGCTTTTTTTCTTTGATCTGATCAGTCGTCAAACCACCATCCACCATCATGTCATCTAGAATCGCAAGAAAAAATTCTTGCTCAGGACCCTCCAACAAATATGTTTTTTCCAAGACATAACGGTAAACATCATCTGCCCCTTTCGTCCACTGGCGAAGATACGCCACCATCTTCCCAATATTCAGTAAGTCGATCGTCAAAAGAGTGGAGGTATAAAGTTTCCCCTCAATCCAACCGAGGTGCACTGCTGAAAGATTATTGGGTGTATATTGTTTGTTTATCATGTCATAAAAAAACTCGACAATCGTGTTGACATATTTTTTAGATGAGTCATCCCATGGTGGATCAGTCATGCGATAATCAAACTGATCAAAAACTTGAAAACCGTCACCCGATAAGATGGGATCATAGGGAAGAAGAGGAACGGGTGGGCTCCCCATGTATCGGTCTTTTCGCGATTTCACCCATTTTAACTGGTACTCAATTTCATTGAGGCGAAGTCGAACGGTATTGTCGGATATGACCACAAACTTTCTTTCAGGAGAAACAAGATCATAAACGAGATTTTGATCACTGTGACATCGTCCCAATTCCAATCGGACCATGGATTGGGCAACAGTGCCTCGGTTCACCCATTTAGAACGCTTCTTGAGAAACTTGGGGTCCGCTTTCTTAAAAACCTGACAACCTAATTTTGTAAGCTTCCAAACAAGATACACCTCGTCTCCATAATCTTCTTCATTTCGAAACTCCTCGACCAAAAGCTTCACAACTTTATGAAGATCACTGCATGTAATCTGGGTTCCTTCTCCAGTCCAACGATCCCAAAACCACGGCTTCCCACTAGATTTGCGATTGATATGACTGATCCAATCCTTCAAAGCTGCCGTTTCTCTTATTGACAATTTTGTTTGTTGATAGATCGCTTTGAATATCTCACGGGGTACTATTTGACCCGTAAGATGCTCGAAGTGAGCGAGAGTATTTTGCCGTTTGATCAGGTGGTTCCGCGTTAATATGTCATGGAATGTGGTGGTGTCTTCTCCGATGACATCTTGGAAGAGCCGTAAATACCTTTCTCGATTGGGATGGAGCTCTTTCTTCACAAAGTCATAGAGAAGATTCTGGTATTCGATCGATTCCCATTCGGAAAGGTCGGCGGTGAGATAGTGATGAAGACTTTGATAAGTCATCTGGATGACGTTCTGAAGGGCTGCTTCTTTTTTTTCTTTGCCATACCATCCTAAATAGTAAACGTTGTAACAGATTTTGAATAAACCATTGACGTAAAGGACACCTCCGTGTTGAGACGGAGTCAACATGTCGCGATAATCACGGTCCTCATCAAATGCTACTTTGAGACAGTACAAGTTTGAATGGACCGTTGCGATATCCTGCAATGCCCCTATCATCGACGGGACTCCTTAAAAGGAATGAGTAAAAACGCGGTATCCTCTTCGTAGACTGGAACGACCCCTTTTTCAATGATCTGAACTCTTTCATACATCCAAATAAATTGGAAAAACAGATAGACAAAGAGGATGAAAATCCCCGAATTTTTCAGCTCTTTTAACGAAGCAATACAAAGATACAAAAAGGGGAGGCTCAGATAGAAATCACTCCCTTCGGGCTCATGAAAGAACACCCAAGGGATGAAGCTGATTAACATCGCCCCGATCAGACTCAAATTGGGCAAACAGAACACCACCAAACCGATGAGAATTGCGTAGACACCTAAAGCTAACAACACTCCTATCCATGAGTAAAAAAGATCGGTTTTTAATAAAGGAAACAAACCTTCCACCGGAGCCATAAACAGATTCTGCAAGATCGTTGTGATCGGGAGGAACGACAATTTGGATATTTCGCTAAGACCCAAAACAAGAGACGAGCCAATGAGCCATACTAAACCAACCGAAGTAAGCAGAATGATGCCATACCGCTTTCGCATTTTCTTTGAGGCTTCATTCGGAGAAGACAAGGCGATGAGAGCGACGATGGGGAAGAAAATGATTCCCCAATCCCATATAAAAAAAGCTGTGATTTGAAGAATGACCAATCCAATGGCTCTTAACGCTGTGATCCAAGTCGATTCGACATGGGAGTGATAGCGATAAATAAGTAGGCCCAAAAAGATCCAGGTCAAGGTCAGGATGATATGCAAACAACATCCCCAGACCAACGCTTCCATGCCCAGGGGATTCATCCCGACTAAGGCCGCAATAGCCAATGAAACGCCGACTTGGCCATGTAAAACACGCCGCGCAACAAAGTAAGCGAAGACTGCGTTGAGGTAATGAAAAAACAGAGTTGTCCCCTGCCAAATTTTGGGACCCAAATAGCCCTGTGCAGTCAAAGACTCGAGAAAGCGGACCAGCAGAGACTCATGAGCTTCTCGAGAAAGCATAGCGGACAGGGACTCTTGAAAACCAGCTGGAGGAACAAACGAAAAATCAAATCCGACAAAACCCAAATGCCACGCCATTTTGAATTGGATCACAACGGCGCCAGCGAACAGGATTATGGGAAGGAGAAGTCCTCTGAGGCTCTCGTTTCGATCAAATTGGAAATTGGAAACTGGTGTTGTCATCGTGTGATAGAAAAACAGATTATGAATAGATTGTCAACTAAATTGAAACAGGATAGATAGGATTTTAAAGATATACAGGAT